>JAIRNG010000086.1 GCA_031258135.1 Mediterranea sp. (in: CFB group bacteria) | reverse complement strand
TCCTCCCATGCGTCGGCGAGAGCCTGCATGGATGGAAACAGTAAATGGGCTCCGGCATCGAGCAATATGTTATCGTCTAACGGGCCGGTGTTTACGGCTATGGTAAATATTCCGGCGGCAACTCCCGCTTCTACGCCTAAGGGGGCGTTTTCTACAACAATGGCTTGGTTCGGTTTAAGGTTTCCTTTAGCCAGGGCCATGAGATACGGTTCCGGATTGGGTTTACCATACTTCACATCGAATGCGGTAACCATAAGTTCTTGCTTGAATGTGTCCGGAAAGTTGTTTTCGAGTCTGTCTAAGAGGGAATTTTGTCCTGAACCTGTTACCACCATGGGTGTCAACCTGTTCGCTTTGACCTTATTAAGCATATTCTGAGCGCCCGGCATTGGTTGCGCTTCGGGGAAGCTGTTAAATACGTTCGTTTTTTCTTCATATATAGATTCAATCTCTTCCTGACTTGCTTCCCTGTTTTGTTCGCGGCGATACACGATATTGATTGTGCTTGCTCCGGTTCTTCCTTCGTGCAGGTAGGCTTCTTCACGACTTAGGGGCATCCGGCACTCACTCATCACTTTATGCCAGGCTTCGGCATGGTGGGGCATAGAATCGAACAAGACGCCATCCATGTCGAACAGAACGGCTTTAAGATCGAACTTTGTATAGTGGTGTGTATGGAGATAGTTATTGATCGGCTCTTTATACATGACTTAATTCTGTTAAAATGTGCGATAAAGTTACGTAATATTGTTATAACTTGTCATGCGCCCGTTTTATTTTTTGTGTATTTAAGGATTATGTATATTTTTGTGCATAAAGACCTATTATCATGAGAAAGTATTCGTTACTGTTTCTGTTTGTATCTTTTCTTTTTGCCTGTTCCGGCGATAAGGCGGATATGCCCCGTTTGGAATTGGATGCTATTTTTTTAAATGGGGGAGAAAAAGATTATTCCCATGATATTGAAGGTATCCTTCCGTTAAGTCAGGGAGATTCTATTGATGTTTCTTTTTTGTTGGATGGCAATGGGACGGATTTGAAAACGTTCATTGTGAAGAACGAAAATAAAAATATAGAAGTTGCCATACCTTTCCATCCGGATGAGATTTCGGATGAATTTACCACCGATGAAGGGGTGTTGTGGTATAAAGATGGTGTGCGAAGCGCTTCCGTCGTAGTCCGGTTGACGGTTCGGGGGGGTAAGGAAGAAGAGTTCGGGCTGAGTTTTTATTTAAATTCCAAGGCCCCGGATTGTGAAGCGGCTACGTATGATCTGAATCTGAAAACGACAACGCAACCGCGTGATGTTTATGAAGAATAAAAAGGGCGAAGTTTTAAACTTCGCTCTTTTTATATCGTGTGACCGGATATTACAGTCTGGATTGTATTGCTTTTGATTCCTCTTCGTATCCCGGCTTGTTCAGTAGCGCAAACATATTCTTTTTGTATGCTTCCACACCCGGTTGGTCGAATGGGTTTACACCAAGGATATAACCGCTGACGCCACAACCTGCCTCGAAGAAATAGAGTAACTGGCCGATATAATATTCATTCAATTCGGGAATTACGATACGGATGTTAGGTACGCCACCATCGACGTGTGCGATCTGTGTGCCAAGCTCAGCCATTTTGTTGACTTCATCCACCCGTTTGCCCGCCAGGAAATTCAACCCGTCCAGATTGGCTTCGTCAGAAGGTACGGAGAGTGTGCGGTTGGTTTTTCCTACAGAGATAACGGTTTCAAAAATGGTACGTTCGCCTTCCTGTATCCATTGTCCCATGGAGTGCAGGTCGGTAGAAAAATCTACGGCTGCGGGGAAAATACCTTTGTTTTCTTTTCCTTCCGATTCTCCGTAGAGCTGTTTCCACCATTCGCTGACGTAGTGCAGTTTAGGGTTGTAGTTCACCAGGATCTCGATCTTCCTGCCGTTCCTGTATAGTTCATTACGGGTTGCGGCATAGATGGCCGCCGGGTTCTGAGCGAAAGGTACGTTTACTCCACATGCTTTTTCCATGTCGGCGGCGCCGGCTACGAGTTTTTCAATATCGAATCCTGCAACTGCGACAGGCAACAGGCCTACGGGAGTCAGAACCGAGAAACGTCCGCCAACATTGTCGGGGATAATAAAAGATTTATATCCTTCGTTATCGGCTGTGATGCGCGCGGCTCCTTTCTTTGCGTCGGTAATGGCTACGATTACTTTCCTGGCCGTTTCTTTACCTCTCTGATCTTCGCATTGTTTTTTCAACAGGCGGAAGGCAAGGGCGGTCTCGGTAGTTGTTCCTGATTTTGAAATATTGATAACGCCGAATTTCCTGTTTTTCAGAAATCCGGTCAGTTCGTACAGGTAATCTTCTCCGATGTTATGTCCGGCGTAAACAATAACCGGATTCTTTTTATCTTCCCGTAGCCCGGCAAAGCTATCCGACAGGGCTTCGATTACGGCGCGCGCTCCCAGGTAACTTCCTCCGATGCCGGCAACGACAACAACTTCGCAATTCTCCCTCAGGGTATGGGCTGTTGCCTTAATGTCTGCGAGAAATGTTGCATGGATTGATGAAGGAAGGTGTAGCCATCCCAGGAAGTCGCTGCCTTTTCCCGTGCCGTTTTCCAGCGCTTCCCGTGCGGCTTTAGCCTGCGCTTCATACGCATTTACTGCTTCTTCGGATATGAATCCGAATGTTTTTCCGATGTTTAGGGTGATCATATTGTTCGGGGTTTTAGGCTCTCCTCTCTTTCAAAGGGGAGGAGGCTTGATTTATTTTTCTTCTTCTTCTTCTTCTTCAGTAATTTACAGGCCGGCTGTTTCACCGGAATGAATCTGTCAGCAGTTTAATTTCTATCGTAGGTGATATGCGTTCGTACAGGATGTTGTACATGGCGTCCAGTATGGGCATATTCACGTGATGGTGTTTGTTCAGTTCCTTGATACATTTCGTACCGAAGTATCCTTCCGCAATCATTTCCATTTCTATTTGCGCGCTTTTTACGGAATATCCTTTGCCGATCATGGTGCCGAACGTGCGGTTGCGGCTGAAGTTGGAATATCCGGTTACCAGCAGATCGCCCAGATACACGGAGTCATCTACGTTTCTGTCTATCGGATGTACTGTGTTTAAGAAGCGGTTCATTTCCTGGACTGCGTTGGACATCAATACCGCCTGAAAGTTATCTCCGTATTTAAGTCCGCTGCAGATGCCTGCGGCTATGGCGTATACGTTCTTCAATACAGAGCCGTATTCGATGCCTGTGACGTCATCGCTGATGGACGTTTTCACGTAGCCGCTGCTCAGTCTGCGGGCGATGATCCGGGCTTTATCCTTGTCCGGACAGGCTATCGTCAGGTATGAAAGGCGTTCGAGGGCGACTTCTTCCGCATGACAGGGGCCGCCCAGTACGGCAATATTGTGGGGGTCAACTCCATATATCCGGGCGAAATATTCGGATACGATCAGGTTTTCGTCGGGGACGATGCCTTTGATGGCTGTGATGATGAATTTATCTTTGAGTTTTACTTTCAGTTTTTTCAGATGGGCTTTCAGGTAGGGGGAAGGGGTTGCGAATATCAGCGTATCGGATTCTTTTACGATATTGTTGATGTTGGAACTGAAATTGATCCGTTTGACATCAAACCGTACCCCGGTGAGGTATGACGGGTTGTGTCCCAAGCGTTTGAAATCGGTTATACGATCGTCGCGACGCATGTACCAGTTTATTATATCTTCCTGTGCCAGGGTCATTTTTGCGATAGCGGTCGCCCAGCTTCCTCCTCCCATTATGGCTATCTTACCGGGTAGTTTCATATCACCGAATTGAGCTGTTAAGAATTGAGTTTTCCGGTCCATCCGGCTACATCGTTGACCGAAAGGCTGCTTAACTCCAGTTTGTATTTTTTGTTGATACCGGATATCTCCTGGTGCAGTTTCTGCGGATTTACATCTTTCATATCTTCCACCAGGTTGTATCCGGCTTTTTGTATGGCTGGCACCCATTCTTCCGGTATGCCTATTTCTGTGTATTTGCCGGCGGGGTCTTTCTTCACTGTTTTTTCCGGGCGCATCTGCGGGAAGAACAGTACTTCCTGGATTGTGGTCTGTCCCGTCATGAGCATGACCAGCCTGTCCATTCCGATTCCCATTCCCGAGGTCGGAGGCATTCCGTATTCCAGCGAGCGTACAAAGTCCATATCAATGAACATGGCTTCATCGTCTCCCTTTTCACTCAGGCGCAGCTGATCCTGGAAGCGTTCCAGCTGATCGACCGGATCGTTTAGCTCCGAGTATGCGTTGCACAATTCTTTTCCGTTGACCATCAGTTCAAAGCGTTCTGTCAGTTCCGGGTTTGTGCGGTGCCGTTTGGTGAGCGGGGACATTTCGATGGGATAGTCCGTAATGAAGGTCGGTTGTATATAGTTTCCTTCGCAAAACCGGCCGAAGATCTCGTCAATGAGTTTTCCTTTCCCCATGGTGTCGTCGGTTTCCAGTTTCAATGCTTTGCAGATTGCGCGGATTTCGTCTTCGTTTTTTCCGGTCAGGTCGTATCCGGTGAATTCTCTGATGGAATCCAGCATGGTCACCCGCCTGAAGGGCGCTTTGAAGTTAATCAGATGATGGCCTGCCTGAACTTCGGTCGTACCGTTTACATCTAAGCAGATCTTTTCGATCATATTTTCGGTGAAGGTCATCATCCAGTTGTAGTCTTTATAGGCGACATAGATTTCCATTACCGTAAATTCCGGATTGTGTGTGCGGTCCATCCCTTCGTTGCGGAAGTTTTTGGAAAATTCGTACACTCCTTCAAATCCGCCTACGATCAGGCGTTTTAAATAGAGTTCATCGGCGATGCGTAAATATAAAGGTATATCCAGTGCGTTGTGATGTGTGATGAACGGGCGTGCGGCTGCGCCTCCCGGAATGGACTGCAATATGGGGGTCTCTACTTCGATATATCCCATTGAATTAAACATCTCGCGCATGGAATGGTATATTTTTGTGCGCTTGATGAAGGTTTCCCTGACGCCTTCGTTGACCACGAGGTCTACGTAGCGTTGACGGTAGCGGAGTTCGGGGTCTTCAAATGAATCATACGCCACTCCATCTTTGTATTTTACTATAGGGAGGGGGCGGATCGATTTGGCCAGTACGGTCAGCTTTTCCGCATGCACGCTGATCTCGCCCATCTGCGTGCGGAACACGAAGCCTTCTACGCCGATGAAGTCGCCCAGGTCGAGCAGGCGTTTGAACACTGTGTTATACAGTTCCTTGTCTTCTCCCGGGCAGATGTCATCGCGGGTGACGTAAACCTGTATGCGTCCTTTGGAGTCTTGCAGTTCAACGAATGATGCTTTACCCATGATGCGGCGGCTCATTATACGTCCGGCGACGGAGACCCGGCGGGGCTCGTTTTCATCCCTGAACCGGTCTTTGATATCTGTTGAAAAAGCGTTGGTTACATATTCTGCTGCGGGATACGGATCAATTCCCATAGCGCGAA
Organism: Mediterranea sp. (in: CFB group bacteria); assembly: GCA_031258135.1. Lineage (GTDB taxonomy): Bacteria > Bacteroidota > Bacteroidia > Bacteroidales > Bacteroidaceae > Bacteroides. The sequence goes on along the minus strand of JAIRNG010000086.1, from coordinate 1,870 downwards.
GTTCATTCATACCGTTACGCCGGATGATTTCCTGCTCGCTTAGTTCTAATAGGTTCATTTTGTAGCGTATTTACATAATTCGGGAGCAAAAATAAGAAACATTTCCTTAACTTTGCATACTTTATTAATGAAAACAGGTATGTCTGAACAGAAAATACCCACGGCGCTGGGAACCGAAAAAATAAGTACTCTTTTGATGCGATACGCCGTTCCGGCCATTATAGCGATGACGGCTTCTTCCCTTTACAACATGGTTGACAGCATTTTTATAGGTCATGGGGTGGGGGCGTTGGCCATTTCCGGACTGGCGTTGACTTTTCCTATGATGAATCTGGCTGCCGCGTTCGGATCGCTCGTGGGCGTGGGGGCGGCTACGCTGGTTTCCGTGAAACTGGGGCAGAGGGATTATGACACGGCGCAGCGTGTGTTGGGCAACGTTGTCGTGCTGAATGTCGTGATCGGTATAGCTTTTTCCATCGTTACGCTTCTGTTTCTGGATCCGATACTCTATTTTTTCGGTGCGAGTGAGGATACGATAGAATATGCGCGCGATTATATCGGGATCATATTAACAGGTAATGTGGTTACTCATCTTTATTGGGGGTTGAACAGCGTGTTGCGTTCTGCCGGCCACCCCATGCAGGCCATGTTGGCCACCACCGCAACCGTTGTGATAAATACCCTGCTTGACCCGGTTTTCATTTACTGGTTCGACTGGGGCATCCGGGGTGCGGCCATTGCTACGGTAGCGGCGCAGGTGGTTGCTTTGTTATGGCTTACGAGGCTGTTCATGAACAAAAATGAGCTGATACATTTCCATAAGGGCGTTTTCCGCCTGAAAAGGAATATCGTGATGGCTTCCCTTTTCATTGGCATGTCGCCGTTTATGATGAATCTGGCGGCTACGGTGGTCGTGCTGCTCATTAATCATGGGTTGAAGGATCATGGCGGCGATCTGGCCATCGGGGCTTATGGTATTGTAAACCGGCTGGTTTTTCTTTTCCTGATGATTGTCATGGGGCTGAACCAGGGGATGCAGCCGATTGCAGGCTACAATTTCGGGGCGCAGCTGTACGCCCGCGTCACCCACGTGCTGAAACTTACGGTTTATACGGCTACGGCGGTCACTACCACCGGTTTCCTGATGGGAATGTTGATTCCCCGGCTGGCCGTTTCCGTTTTTACTTCGGATGCCGGAATGATTGACCTGGCATCGAAAGGGTTGAGGCTTGTCGTCCTGTTTTTCCCTCTTGTGGGATTCCAGATGGTGACATCCAATTTCTTCCAGAGTATAGGGGCGGCCCAGAAAGCGATATTCCTTTCGCTTACGCGGCAAATCCTGTTTCTGATTCCCTGTCTTCTTATTCTTCCCGGGATATTCGGATCGACCGGGGTGTGGATCAGTATGCCGATAGCCGACCTGGTTGCAAGTGTCGTGGCGGCAATCATGCTATGGCGGCAATTCCGTAATTTCAAGGCGGATTAATAGCAGGGGATTTGAAACGCAGATGAACGCGGATTCACGCAGATTATAAAACTAAAAATCCGTGTAATCCGTGAAATCCGTGTCAGAGATTTTTTCAGACACGGATTTCACGGATTACACGGATTTTAATTTTCAATTTTCAATTTTCAATTTATCAAGCGTTCGGGTCGATGTACGTTCCGCCGTTGTAGCCGTCGTCTTCGTCTTCGGGGCCTTCGGGATGATCGTGGTCAACATCGACAAGGCCTACCGCTACCGAACCCATGCCGCGGGCGGCGAGAAGCACAGCCTCACCCCGACCCTCTCCAAAGGAGAGGGGGAAGGAGAATGATAGAGAGAAAGAGAGGGAGAAGAAGAGGTAACTTCATCCTCCCTCTCCTTTGG
>JAIRNG010000035.1 GCA_031258135.1 Mediterranea sp. (in: CFB group bacteria) | reverse complement strand
GCGTTCGGGTCGATGTACGTTCCGCCGTTGTAGTCGTCTTCGTCTTCGGGGCCTTCCGCTACCGAACCCATGCCGCGGGCGGCAAGAAGCACAGCCTCACCCCAACTTTCCCAACTACTTGGGAAGCTCCAACCGGGTCGGTTTTGCCTTTCCCAACTACTTGGGAAGCTCCAATTGGGTCGGTTTTGCCCTTCCCAACTACTTGGGAAGCTCCAAATTGGGTCGGTTTGCCTTTCCCAAGGGCTTGGGAAGCTCCCTGTATTTTTTCATATACGTGTTTTTTAGGAATTGTGTAGAGACGCAACATTTTGCGTCTCTACTATAAATTTCGACCCGCTATCAGACGCAGGGCTTTAAATGCTCCGCGGGAAAGGCTGCGCCGTCAAAACACGGCCCTGCGGGCCTACTCCCGCACGCACCGCACAGACAAGCCGTAGGCGCGACTGTAGAAGTAATTGCTATCCACGTTGACGCTGTTGGAATCGAAGCCCAGATACGAGGTGATGTAGCTGCCGTTCCTGTAGGGCGACGCACTCCAAAAGCGGCCGTTTGCCCCCACGTCGGCGATACTTCCGCTACTGTTGAGACGATTCCCGGCGGCCGGATACACAGCATTAGCGCCCCAATTATAACCATAACTCCAACTACCACTATTGCTTTTTGTAAAACCATACCAGGGACTGGTAGAACTTGACATACCCGAATTCTTAGGCACCCGCCAACCCGAAGGACAAGGATCATAAATGGTCTTCAAACCGGAATGACCCCACAACGTATCGTTACGAGATGAACCATAATACCAATCATAAGGACTACTACTTGCCGTAATGAACGTATTCGGATACTGGAGGGTATATGTAATTGTACCTTTAGAAGAAGAAGTGGTCGTAGCAGTAAACGTACCACCGCCGGGTTGGGTAGCGCCTGGGGCAAGTGTGGCAGGGAACGGATCCTTCCTACCCCACTGATAAAACAAACCCGTACCTTTACCATAACCTGTACCCGCTTGAGTAGCCCCCAAATTGCGATCCATAAAGACAAAACTACTGCCATTGTTATTTGTATTATACGTATTGGTGTACCACTTGGACTCATCGGTAGCATCATAATCCGTTACCCAGATATGGTAAGACCAAACGATATCACTACCTTTCTTAATAGCGACCACAGCGTTACCTTGTGTACCGCTATTGGTCTTCACACTCACCACAGCGGCATTACCGGAACCACTCACCGTGGGAGTACCATTAATCACATCGGCATCCTCCCAAACAACCGCTGCGGTGAACGACCCGGTATACTCACTACCCACGTGCAACGTAGTGGTAAAACCTGTACCCGTATGCGTGTAAGCCCGCGAAACCTTGAAACTTTTCGTATCGCCGGGAACGACCATGTAACAATTGGTCATACCGTCGGAAACCTGTGTAGGGAGCTGAGGAGTAACGGGAACCAGCGTAAACGTAAAATGATAGGCATAACCCGATTCAAACTCAACATCATCGGGCAACTCGTATATCTTTTCTTCACCACCGGCATTGAACGTAAAGGTACGACCGGCAAAGTTACCCGTACCGGTATGGGGAGCGACAATCGCCTCCACCGTAGCGGTTGTCTCGGAAGAGCTAAGCGTAGCCGCAGTAATCGTAGCAGCCTGTGTACCGACTGCAATATCCCCGGACTGTTGTTGGGCCAACTTGTCCAAATCGACCGTGGCGGATTGGGGCATACCACCCAACGTCACCGTTAAGTCACTAAGGGAAGGCCCGCCTGTACCCCTCTTCACGGTCATCAATATCTTACTGAACTTATGGTGAAAACCTAACGAAGCATTAGGATAGGCTTTACTATAATCCTCAGTCCCCCGATGGAACATAAAATCCTTAGCCTCTTTCTTTTCCTTCGTACCCTGATCGGCAAAGTCAAAACTCACCTTGTTGAGGGAGTCGGTTTTAGTAGGGCTTGTTGCATACGGATAGTAAGCCACGAACCGCACATCCGAACCATTAAGGGGGTAATACAACTTGTTGGCGATACCGTCCGGAGTCATCTTATTATTGGCGTCTATGACCTGCTTGCGGTTCTTCCACACGGCGCCGGCCAAATCGTAACTCGAGCTGGGGAGCATATAAACACCCACCGCATCACCCTTCGTCCACGTGCCATCCGAAACACGGGTAGCCGCACGCTCGGCGTCACCCCACCCCTCCTTGACGAAACTACCGGCAAACGCAGTTTCCACCGGTTCGCCATTAACCAACAAGTCGTCGTTCCTGCTACAGGAACAAACCAGACCCATCACACACAGAAGAAAAAACCACAATCTTACTCCAACGTTCCCCAACCGGGAAGGGGTTACTCCTGTTCTACCACTATGAACTTTCATATTTTACTTTAATTTTAATGATTATAACCTGTTTTGTCGCAACTATATTCCTGTTTTGTCTTATGTCGTGTGGTTCTCGTAACCACAAAAGTTGTGTCAATAAACGTTCGTTTAATGACACAACTTTTGAGGACAGACCGGATGTCCGGTTTTACCCTTAAGAAAGTCGCTTTCCAGAACGAAAAGACCCATCCGGAACGCCTATTCGGAGCGGTTTTGAAGAAATCCTGCAAATTAATTGCCGTAAAATTTGCACGAAGTGAAGAAAAGGTTTATTTTTACGCTCATTAAACGAACGTTTAATGAGCATCCCCTTTTTGTCATTCTTTTTTCATCCATACATCCGGCGCCATACTCCCGGCATCCGCATATACAGGCCTGTTCCCTGCCGGGAGCGAACACAGGATAAGTCAAGTTCCGTCCCCCGTTTTTTTATGTGTTAAAAGCCCCCGCAGGGGCATATCTGATGGGCGGTACGCTATGCGTACTGCCTATCAAAAAACGTTGGATGTTTACCGGAGATTTAAAGCATAAACACAGGGGGGTGTGAACCGGACTTTACGGCCGGTTCAACGTTACGGCAAATTGCACCATAGCCCCCAGCGCATACGAAAGCGCATCTTCGTCTATATCGAAACGGTCGTTGTGATGCTCCGCACCGCTTCCAAGACGTTCGTTCCTGATGCCTACGAAAGTAAACAACGTGGGCGCCAATTCCCTGTATCGTGCAAATGTTTCAGCCGCATACCAGATGTATTGTTCTCCCGAAAGGACTTTATCGGGATAGAGTTCTCCGACGGCATTGCGGGCAAGCCGTGCAAGGGTTGCGTCGTTTACGACAGGCCCCATGGCGATGCCCGTTATATCATGAAAATCGACCGAACAGCCATGCGCCCGGGCAATATCTTCGCTGACCTTTCTCAACACCGCCAACCCTTTCTCACCTTCCGACAGGTCGAAAAAGCGAATGGTTCCCCCGATGTAAACGGAATTGGGTATAACGTTGTAAATCTCGCCGCCGTGTACCTGTGAAATGCCCAATGTAAGCGTTTTGGTAATATCACGCTGGTTATTCCATGCGATTGAGATTCCGGTTAAAACGTTTGCCGCGGCGAATACCGGATTGACCGACAGGTCAGGACGCGAAGCATGGCCGCCTCGCCCGATAACATCGAACGCAACCGTGCCCGTGCCCGCCATGATAGCGCCCTCCTGAATATAAACCTCACCCGTGTTCAGGGACGATTTCAGGTGATTGCCGTAAATAGCGTCGATCTTCAAGGGACGCAGAGCTTCTATCATGGCATCGATGCCGCAATTGGTCTCTTCGCCTTCTTCAAAAATAAAAACAATCTTTCCGGTCAGGTGCGCTTGCAGTCCGGTCAGCACCTTTATGGCTCCGAGCAGAATCGCCATGTGTCCGTCATGCCCGCAAGCATGGGAAACGCCTTCATTCCTGGAAACCCATCTTTTCGCCTGTTTCAGGTTCTGCGGATTTTCCGCAATCGGCAATGCGTCGATATCCGCCCGCAAACCGATGGTTTTACCCGGCCTATGCGTATCCAGCACGGCATAAAAGCCGGTGCCCGGTACGTTGGTTACCGCCAACCCCGACTTGGCTATTTCCGACCGGATGAACCGGGCGGTTTCGACTTCTTTTCCCGATAATTCGGGATGTTCGTGTAAATAACCCCTTATTTCCCTCAGGTATGAGTCGGTCGCCTGTACCTTTTCAAGGATGATTTCCTTTCTTACCGGTTGCTGCGCCGATAACGGCGAAACGCTGAAAAGACAAAGGATGATTAAACTGTTTCTCTTCATAAAGAATCGCAACGCCTCTTATTTTTTTGATTGATCTGCTTTCGGGAAAACGGCGACAAACAATCCCCAATCAAAGTCAGGGTCGTAGTAATTGCGCCAGTTACCTTCATATAAATTCGCCAGCGGATACACAATGTATCCGTCCTTGTGATGATCCGTGCGGTCGTAGGGGTCTGCCAGGATCAGTACGTCGTCTATTGTCGTTTCGGTTCCCATGGTGTCATATCCTATTACGGTCTGCCAGTGACCGCCCCATTCGTTTGTACCGATAATGACGGGAATGCCTTTCCTGAGAAAATCCGGAAAGAGGGACGGCGTAATGTCCTTACGCCCGTAATCAAACGTAGAGACATAGTCCACACTTCCGACAGCATCGAAAACAGTTAACAGATGCCTCAGGTAGGTCGTGTCCTGCAATGTGCCGCGCAACGCTTTCAACTCCATTTCATCGCGGCCGTTCAACTTGCCGAAATAATCCAGCACCATCAGCGCACAACTTGGGCCGCAAGTTACGCCGGTCGTTTGCTGGTACGTCCTGAATTTTTCCAGCAGTGTGAGCGAACCGCCGCTCCGCATCGTATAGAAATCGGGCGACCGGTAGTATTGACGGCCGCTTTCTTTGGCGCAAGACAATAACCATATCAGGAATACAAGTCCGAAATACTTTTTCATTTTCCGTTAGCTAATAGTCTGAGACTTAAATAGGTCGCCTTGGTGATCCGGATCAGCTTTTCCCAGTCTATACGGCCGGTTTCGTCGCCGGGCGTGTGATAATCGGGATGCAAGCCGGTAAAGAACCATAATATGGGAACACCGCGAAGAGAAAAGGCCAGGTAATCGCTTCCGCGTGACCGTGAGTCGATAACAGCCGGCTTAGGCTCGATGTTCAGTTGATAATTACGGATGTCCTGTTGCAAGCGTTCGCCGGCTTCCGTCAACGGTTCGGTATAAAGAAGATGGAACTGATTGCCCGTAGCCGTGTTCCCGGCAGTAGCTTCCGGTATGATAAATTCGGGATAAAGAACCGGCATCAACCCGTCGCGGCTAATCATGTCGAGATTGATGTATGCGTTGATGGCTGCCGTATTCCCGAAGTTCTCTACAAAATACTCCGAGCCCAGATAATTGACCTCCTCGCCGTCCCAGAATGTGAAAATAATGCTTCTCAACGGTTTTTCCCCGTTCACGGCAAAAGCGCGGGCGATCTCCAGCAATGCCGCAACGCTCGCGGCATTATCATCCGCGCCGTTATATATCCGGTCGCCGACGAGTAAATCATCGACGCCCAAGTGGTCGTAATGGGCGCCGATAACGGTATATTCATCTTTCCGTTCACCTTCGATATAGCCGACGACATTTTGCAAACTCAATTTGCGATAGGCCGGCAGTTGCCTGTATCCGGCAATCGAATCCCGGTTTACCTGAAAATCAACCTGTTTCTCGCGTGCAGGACTATATGCCTCAAACGGCTGGATGTAGGCGTCTGAAAACGGTTTTATTCCCAGCTTCTTCAATTCTGCCTGAATATATTCCGCCGCTACGCGCCCGCCGCGTTTCCCCGCTTCGCGCCCTTCGAGGGCGTCACTCGCAAGGAAAGTGAGATGGGCTTCGACCGTCTGTTTGCAAATGATTTCCAAACCGGCGTCGACAGCCTGCTTCTTCTCCGGTCTCTTCGCAGAAACGGCAGGCAAATGCAGGCATAAAGCCGTTAGCAATAAAATTGAACCGATTGTTTTCATCGCGCTTTTTAGTTTCCGGGTCCGGGCTCGGACTGATTAGCATATAAATATTGGGCTTCTTCGTCCGTCCAGCCGTCGTTATTTTCCGGACCGCCTTCATAATCAGAGGCGGCGTATGGCGGCGCCTGAGCATCCGAACCACCATATCCCCAGTTTTGCCATAATGCGGAATTGAGGTCGCGATCGCGCTGCGGTACGGGGAAACGATAATGCCTGGCATGAACATGTTCATTCTTCTGGGCGGCTTCTACGCGGCGCATCGTCTTAAGAAGCACTTTCCATCTCGCGAGGTCATACCACCGTTGTTGCTCATAGACAAACTCATAATAACGTTCCCGCCGCAATTGTTTTCTGAACGCTGCGTAATCGAGATTCTTCAGATTGACTTCGTCAGTAGTGATAGTCGTCGCCGTTCCGTCAGCAAATTCGCCCACTTTATAAGCGCGCCGCCGCACCTCATTGATAGCGCTGTATGCCTCCTGATTGGGGCCCTGATTCCTTTCGTTGATAGCTTCCGCTTTGATGAGCAACACATCGGCATAACGCAAAACGGTCGCATTCAATTCGCGGTTATAGGCGCTGGCTTCGCGGTTATTGGGGTCGATATATTTCTGATAGCGGGGCAAGGTGTAGTACACATGCTCGCCATAATCGCCCTGTTGTTCGCGGGGAACTTCCACGTCGGCCAGGAAAGAACCTTCCCTGCGCTGGTCGCGGGCATCGAAACGGTCATAGAACGTACGGTCGGAAACGACGATATGCGGCGTTAGCGTATCATTGTAGGTGGTAAAGAAAGCGCAGTGCGTCAGGTGATTGCCTCCGTCGCCAAAACTTTCCTGCGAGATAACATAATTGATGGCGAAAAGGCTCTCTTTGCCGTAACGGTTATCCTTGTCCCAATTGGCATGGAAATCTTCTTCCAACTCGTAACCGGTTACTTTATTCGCATAATATACGACCGAGTCCAGTTTAGCGTTCACATTGATTGCTCCGTCGGTCTGCGCCCAATAAAGATAGACCTTCGACAGCAGCCCGTAAGCGGCTTGTTGTGTCACCCGCCCCTGGTCTTCGGTGGAATAATCTTCCCGCACTTCGTAGCCGTCCAGATTTTCGGCCGAAGATACGAGGTCTTCCACAATCTGAGTGTACACCTCATTTACGCCTGCCCTTACAACACCCACGCCTGCATCAATGTCGGAACTGATGACTAAAGGCACTTCTCCAAAGAGTGGGACAATCTGAAAATAGTGATATGCACGGAGGAATTTAGCTTCACCGATAACTCTTTTCCTGATGCCTTCGGAAACAGTCGAATTGGGATTTTCAAGCGCATCGATCAACGCATTCGCATTGGTTATGCCATAATAACTGCCTGCCCATGCATAGTAAGGATAACTATTGGTCGCATCATACAGCAGGGTGGAAAGCGATCCTCCGGAACCGCCCAGCATCGTTGCGCCGGACTTTGAAGCGTCGGATGCGAGATCGACCAAATAAGCAATCACTACGCTTTCGTTGTCTACCTCGGTTGCATATACGCCGTTTAAGGCAAGAATAGCATCTTTGTCCGATTTGAAGAAATCGTCCTGATCCAATGCGCTAAGCGGGCTGGTATCCAGATCATTGCAGGAAGATAACAGCAATGATAACGCTGCAAAGAATACAACTATCTTTTTCATATAATTTCTTTTTAAATGATTATCAGAATGTAATACTGGCGCCGACGAGGAAAGACTTAGCCGTAGGATAGGCGCCGAGGTCTACCCCTAACTGAAGCTCATCCGTTTCATTGTCGCCGTTGCGCGAAGCTTCCGGGTCATAGCCCTGATATCCGGTAAAGGTCAGCAGATTTTGTCCTGAAAGAAACAACCGGACCCGGGCGTGCGCGAAGGCCGTATATTTCTCAGGTAAGTTATATCCTAAGGTAATGTCCTTCAGCCTCAGGTAGGAAGCGTCTTCAATGTAGCGGCTATCCAGATTGATAAACGAGGCGGCCTGCGCTTTGGGAATATTCGTGTTGGTATGAGTGGGCGTCCACCGGTCGGCCAATACTTTCGATGCATTGTAGATCTGTGTCGGCGTTTCCAGATTCAGGCGTAAAGCGTTATAAAGCGAATTGCCGTAACTGCCTTGAAAAGCAAGCGACAAATCGAAATCCTTATAATTCAGCGTGCTCGAAAAGCCATAGGTAAATTTAGGATGAACATTGCCGATGGCTGTCCGGTCGTCATTGTCGATAACGTTGTCATCACCGCTCAGATTCTTATACCGGGCTTCTCCGGCCTGCACGCCATTATCGTCCCAACTGGGCGCTGCGGTAGAACTTTCCTCCCCCGGCTGTACTACGCCGTCAAAGACGTATCCGTAAAATACGCCGATCGGTTGCCCTTCCTGTACAATGTGGTCTGAAATCACAAAATTATCAATTCCCAACCGGATGATCTTATTCGCGTTTTTGGCAATATTGGCAATTAATGTCCATTTGAGCTCCTTAGCGTCTATTAATCTGGCATTTACGCTAAATTCCACGCCTTTGTTGGAGATCTCACCGATGTTTACCGTCCGGGAGCTAAATCCGGTGGTAGATTCTACCGGCAAATCCACCAGAAGGTCGGATGTCCTTTTGTAATAGGCGTCCAGAGAGAAATTAATCCTGTCGTTCCATAATCCCCCGTCAAGGCCGATGTTATATTGTGTAGTACTTTCCCATTTTAAATCTCCATTACCATAGTTGGTGGCCGTGTAGCCCACGACCAACTTGTTGCCGAAAGAATAATTGCGGGGAGTGTACGTACGGGCATACAGATAATTGCCTATTTCCTGATTTCCTACTTTACCGATACTTCCTCTCAGTTTTAATGAACTGAACAGGATTTTCTTAAAGAAGGCTTCTTCGTCGATATTCCACGAACCGCCCAACGCGGGAAAATACCCCCACCTGTTTTCCCTGGAAAAGCGGGAAGAGCCATCGGCGCGGAAAGACAGGCTCAGGTTATATCTGTCCAGCAAAGAGTAATTGACGCGCGCCAGGTAAGAATTGAGTATGGCTTCAGCGCCGCCGGATACGGGAGTTATCAAGGTCGAACCGCTTTGCAAACTGTGATACGTCAAGGATTCATTGTTGAAATTACTGGCCGATGCATTAGAGTATTCTATATAAGTCCGCTGTGTGGTGTAACCGGCAAGCAGGCTTACGGAATGTATCTTGTTGAAACGTTTGTTATAGTCCAGCGTAAATTCCAGTAACGATGAACTGTACTTCTTATTTCCGATAGCGGTATAGCCGTTCACCAGCAAGCCGGCGGCAGAAGTAGCAGGAGCATACAGGTTCTGTACCGTGGAACTGCTATTGATACCGGCATTTACTTTGGCCACCAGTTCCGGCAGGATTTTATACGCCGCATAGAAGTTGCCCAGAATAGTGGTATTGTTGGACTCGACCGTTGAATTTAACAGGTCTGACAGCGGATTTACGGTTTGTTTACCGATACGCAGATCGCCCGTCTCGAAAGGATTGTTATAGTAGAAAGTGCCATCGCTGTTGTAAATAGGCACAATGGAAGGAATCCGCAAACCATAATCCCAGATACCGGCCACGCGACCTGCCGATTCCCGCCCGGAAAGATTGATCAAACCGCGTTGTTTGGAAGAAGCGACCGTCAGATTGACGCCTGTATTCAGACGGGATGCGAACAGGTCTTTGTCTAAATTGATTCTTCCCGTATAACGCTCCAGGCCTGTATTACGAATGATACCTTCCTGATTGACGTAATTACCCGACAACAGGAACCGGTAATCTTCGCCTCCGCCACTGACGGACAACTGATGATTCAGCGTATAGCCGGTTTGCAACATGGCATCCTGCCAATCAGCGCCTTCGCCCTTCAACAGACCGTTGCCTGGGTATTGTGTGTAGGGACTTTTATGGCTTTCGTCCAGTTCTTCGTAGAGCGCAGCCCATTCGTCGGCGTTGAGCAACTCCAGTTTCCTGTTGATTTTCTGCGTGCTGTATGAGGTTTGATAAGTTACGGCGTTCCGGTTACGCTTTCCTTTTTTGGTAGTGATCAAAATTACGCCATTCGCTCCGCGCGAACCATAAATGGCTGTAGCGGATACATCTTTCAACACTTCGATGGACTCGATGTCGGAAGCATTCAGGAATGCCAGCGGATTCAATCCTCCGTCATAAAGGCTCGTTGTTCCGCTGCCTACCGCACTGGTGCTTACGCCCACACCTGTACGTGTCGAAGCATTATCGTTATAGACAATCAGCCCGTCTATTACGTACAAAGGCTCATTCCCACCGGTAATGGAGTTGCTGCCCCGGATACGGATCGTAGAAGTAGCGCCGGGAGCGCCCGAACTCTGGGTGATGCTCAGACCGGCAACCGCTCCGCCCAACAACTTATCGAACGACACAACTTGCTGTTGCAAAACGGCCGATGGTAAAGACGCCACCGATCCGGTCAGTTCTTTGCGCTTTTGCGCTCCGTAACCGATGACGACCACTTCGTTCAAAAAATTGATGTCCTCCTGAAGCCGGACCAGAACCGGTTCCGTATAATCATAGATAACAACTTCCGAGACTTTATAACCCAGATAATTAACGGATATGGTAACCGGAAGCGACCGCACGTTCAAGGTAAACGTTCCGTTTGCATCGCTTACCGCACCTGTTCCGGTCGAACCGATGACAGAAATACTGGCCCCGGCAATGGACTCCTGTGTTTTCTCATCCAGAACCTTTCCTTTTATTCTTGCTTCGTTCCCTTGTGCAAAGCCGGAAAACGGAAACAGATGGATGGCCAACAACAAAAAAAGTACTGCTTTCATAATCTTCCCCCCTGTTTAAATTGATATGTCGTATAATATTTTGCAAAGTTGGGGAATGGCTCTCATCACTGCAATCCCATAAAAATGGTATTTTGCCGGAGATCTTTTGAAACGCAGATTAACGCGGGGAATTTGAAACGCAGATTAACGCGGATTTTCGCAGACTATAAAACTAAAAAATCCGTGTAATCCGTGAAATCCGTGTCTAAAAGAATCTCTGACACGGATTTCACGGATTTTAATTTTCAATTTATCAGGCGTTCGGGTCGATGTACGTTCCGCCGTTGTAGTCGTCTTCGTCTTCGGGGCCTTCCGCTACCGAACCCATGCCGCGGGCGGCAAGAAGCACAGCCTCACCCCAACTTTCCCAACTACT
>JAIRNG010000001.1 GCA_031258135.1 Mediterranea sp. (in: CFB group bacteria) | reverse complement strand
TTCGCTTGTTGTCGAAGGTTCCGGTAAGGACGCTGTGGTTTCGTTGTATACTTATAACACCGAGGGTAATGCTGTGGTGAAGATCTACAAGAAAGGCGACGCCGATAAAACCGCCCTTTGGTCCTGGCATATCTGGGTGACCGGTTATGACCCGGCTCAGGATAATGGTTGGAATCCGAAGAGTTACGGGGGTACAACTACGCGCAATGTATCGTTTATGGATCGTAACCTTGGGGCGTTGGAGGCTGCTAATTCCGTTAAGGGTTGTGGTTTGTATTACCAGTGGGGTAGAAAGGATCCTTTCCCTGCAAAGGATAACGTAGGTGGTTTCGGTATTGCCGATGGAGGAAGTGGAGTTACTATCGTTCAGGCTATTCAGAATCCGGGTACTTTCTATGGGATAGCCAGTGGTGTGAATAATGACGACTGGTTATCCACAAAGAATGATACGTTGTGGGGCGGTGACGATGAAAGCAAGCCGAAAACCATTTATGACCCATGTCCTGCGGGTTGGCGTGTTCCGTTCAGTGGCGAAGGTACGTCTTCGCCTTGGTATGGATTTGGGTCGCAGGCGTTTATTTCCGACGATGCTGGTGGTTATGTGTTACCGGTTGATAATAACGGTGGTCAGTATACTCAGTCTTATTGGCCTGCGGCGGGCCTTCGCAGTCGCCTTCCGAATAGCCTGATCAGTCTGGGTGCGGGTGGCAACTACTGGAGTGCTACGTGTAGGGATACTGACGTCTACGACCTGGCCTTCAACAGTAGCGATTTCGCCTCAAACCACTTCTACGACCGCGCCAACGGCATGCCGGTGCGGTGTGTGAAGGAAATTACCCCATGATGTGAATCACGGGTATGGCTCTATTAAGTTGTATTATTGCTATTCCCCCGTTCGGCCAGGCGTGGCCGCGGGGGAATCATTTCTATTTACGATTAGACGATTTACGATTTATCATTTATGACACGGATTTCACGGATGAACACGGATGTTGATAATCGGACGATAGAATTAAAAAATCCGTGTCATCCGTGAAATCCGTGTCTACTTCCTCTATTACCTCTTTTTATCTCCGTGTAACATCTCTTTTAATCTGCGGGAATCCGCGTAAATCTGCGTTTCAAAAAGGATTCCGCATGGTAACTTTCAATTTTCAATTTAATAAGCCTCTGTGCATCTCTCGTCTTCTCAACTAATTAAAACCTCCGTGTCTCTGTGTTTAAACCTGTATTTAAGGACACGGATTTGAAAAGATGCAGCAATCCACTAACCCGCCACCCTCCCGGTGAGTACCAAACAGCCCCTTTCCCGTCTTATTCCAAAACATGTCCGGTTCAAATGAAAGACAGCAAATACAAGGGAGTCGTGGTGCCGATGATCACTCCCGTCACAGAACAGGGAGCGATAGACGTTACGTCGGTCGGAAAGATCATCGGACTTTTTGCGGAACACCATGTCCACCCGTTGCTTATGGGTACCACCGGCGAAGGTCATTCCGTCTCGCCCGGACAGGGACTGCTGCTTGTTAAGACCGCAGTGGAAGCCGCCCGCATGGCCGCCTCGCAGCGGAACGTTTCCGCAATAACCGTTTATGCCGGACTGAGCGGCTGTTGCGTAAGCGAGCACATCCGCACGGCAAACGAATACCACAAGCTCGGGGCCGGCGTTATCGTCGCCACCCTGCCCGGCTACTATGCCTTGACCGGCGAGCAGATGTACAACTACTACAAAACGCTGGCCGACAGCATCACCGCTCCGCTGATGCTTTACAATATCAAGGCGACCACACACATGAGCATTCCGGTCGAGGTGGTAAAACGCCTCAGCACACACCTCAACATCGTCGGACTGAAAGATTCGGAACGTGACCCGGAGCGCATGAATGAATGTCTGGCGATCTCACGCCATAACCCCGGCTTCGCTTACTTCTGCGGGTGGGCTGCACAATCGGCAAACAGCCTGTTGAACGGAGCGGACGGCATCGTGCCAAGCACAGGCAATTTCGTCCCGGACCTGTTTGCCGGATTATACAACGCCGCCGTTTCAGGCGACATACGGAAAGCAAATGACCTCCAGGAGAAAACAGACAGGATCGCCCGCATCTATCAGGAAGGACGCACATTGGGCCAATCGCTGGCCGCCCTGAAAGTCATGATGGGAACAAAGAACCTCTGCCAACCCTATATGCTTCCACCCCTGACGCGGATGGGTGCGGAGGAAGCGGAAATCTATATATAAAGGAATATCATGGAAAAAACACTTCACTGGATAGACTTTACCATTGTCATCATATCGGTAGCGCTGGCTATCGGGGTGGGACTCTACTTCTCACGCCGGCAGAGAAACACGGAGAACTATTTCGCCGGAAGCGGAAAGATTCCCGCATGGGCCATCGGAATATCCATCTTCGCCACATTGATCAGTAGCGTAACATTCCTGGCCTATCCGGGAGCCGCCTACGCAGGCAACTGGATACTTCTTGTTCAGGGACTGATGGTTCCGGTCGTATTGGTCGGCCTGATCCGGATCATCGTACCGCTCTTCCGCCGCGTAATCAGACTCAGCACATACGAGTATTTTGAACGGCGCTTCGGGCTTTTCGCACGCATATACAGTTCAATCGCCTTTATCCTGACGCATTTCTCGAAAATGGGAACCGTGTTCTTCCTCGTAGCGCTGGCCGTTTCCCCTTTCCTCGGCATTGACATCCGGACGATCGTCATCCTACTGGGGATCGCCATCATACTGCTTACGTTACTCGGAGGCATGGAAGGGGTGATCTGGATGGATGTCATCCAGGGATTCCTGCTCATCGGCGGCGGAATCATCTGCGCAGGGCTTCTTCTGTTCAAACCTGAGGGAGGCCCGGCGAGCGTGATCGACACAGCCATCAAGTCCAACAAGATCGGTTTCGGCCCGTACGACTGGGACCTGACGCAGCTCACCTTCATCGTTATGGTATTCAATGGCATTTTCTACGCCATCCAGAAATATGGCACAGACCAGACTATCGTTCAACGCTATATGGCTGCAAAGAACGATGCGGCAGCCAAGAAAGCGGCATACATCGGCGTATTCATGAGCGTACCTGTCTGGGCCCTGTTCATGTTTATCGGTACGGGACTGTTCGCTTATTATCAGATCACCGGATCGCCGCTTCCCGAAGGAATCAAAGCCGACGCCGTATTTCCCCATTTCATGATGACGGAACTGCCGGTGGGAGTGCTGGGACTCATTCTGGCAGCCCTGATTGCCGCCGCCATATCCAGCCTCGACTCCGACATGAACTGTCTGGCCGCCATCGGTGTGGAAGACTATTATGTCCGGTTCAGGCCTGAAAGCACCGACAGGCAACGTTTGCGTCTGGCGCGTGCACTCGTGATCCTGTCCGGGGTAGCTGCCGTTGGGGTGGCGCTGGTCTATGTCCATTGGGGCGGCGAGGGGGTGTTGGGCGTCGTATTCGAATTATACGCCATCTTCTCCGCGGGCATCGTTGGCCTCTTCCTCCTGGGGCTATTGAGCCGCCGCGCCAACAAACAAGGCCTGTATGTGGGTATCGCCGCCGCCGTATTGTTCACGGCTTACGCCATGCTGACCTCGACCGGATTCGACTTCGGCGACGGACGAGGCAGCCGGGTGCTGCTTGACCTGGGCGACTGGAACTTTAAACACCATAAATACATGCTGGGAGTTTACAGCCACATCGTATTGTTCACCGTAGGGTATTTCGCCAGTTTCTTCTTTAAGACTCCTCTTGCCGATAAAGACTTGACCATTTACGGTTTCCTTGAAAAGCGGAAACAGGAGAAGCTAAATAACGATTAAAGCATGAAAACAATTTCATTATTTCAACCCCGGAAAGTCGTGTTCGGCACAGGATGCATCGCACAATTCTGCGATGATTATCTGGAATCGGGATTAAAGAGCCTGTTCCTGCTCACCACTCCCCCCGTCCGGTCTCTGATTGAAGAGACCATCCGGACGTTAAGGGTGAACGGAGTGGCCGTCTGCATTTTTGATAGGGTATTGCGGGAACCTGCCGTACACGATTTCCGTTTTGTGCTGGACGAAGCCCGCCGGTTTGACGCCGACAGTGTTGTCGGCATAGGAGGCGGCAGCGTACTGGACATGGCGAAACTGATTGCCGCGCTTATCGGGAGCGATCAGAAGGTGGAAGACCTCTTCGGGACGGGAATCCTGAAAAGCCGTAAGCGTTGGCTTGCCTGCCTGCCGACCACCGCAGGGACAGGAAGCGAAGTGTCGCCCAACGCCATTTTGTTTGACGAAACGGATAACATGAAAAAAGGAATCGTAAGTCCCTGCCTTGTGCCCGATGCGGCATATCTCGACCCGCAACTCACACTAACCGTTCCGCCGGGAGTGACTGCCGAAACGGGCATGGACGCACTGACACACTGCATCGAAGCCTATACCAACAAGTTTGCCCATCCGGTCATTGACATGTATGCCCGGAAAGGCATTGAACAGATTGCGGCAAATCTGCTGCGCGCCGTAAAAGATGGCCAGGACATCGAAGCCCGCGAAGCCCTTATGCTGGGAAGTTACTACGGCGGCATCTGCTTAGGCCCCGTCAATACAGCCGCCGTACATGCGCTCTCCTATCCGCTCGGAGGTGAATTTCACATTTCGCACGGGCTGGCAAACGCCATACTTCTACCCTCCGTCATGCGCTTCAACTGCAGTTCGGACATCCGCAGGTTCGCCGATATAGCTTTGGCATGCGGCGTAACCCCGGGAGCGACAGATGAAGAGACCGCCGGAAAAGGCATAGACTTTATTACCCGGCTCTCCAAAGACTGTGGCATACCCGCCGGACTCACAGAGATCGGCGTTCCGGAAAGGGCAGTCCTCCATATTGCCGGAGCGGCCATGCAAGTACAACGGCTGCTGAAGAACAATCCGCGGAAAGTCACGATGCAAGACGCAATGGATATTTATAACAGTCTGTATTAACCCCATTTCCGGATGAACCCAATATTAGCCATCACAATGGGCGACCCCGCAGGCATAGGGCCTGAGATCGTGGTCAAAGCCCTGAACGAGACAAGTACATACGGAAAATGCAACCCGCTGGTGGTGGGAGACGTCGCCGTTATGCGCAAGGCGATCAAAGCAACCGGGCTATCCATGCAATGCCGTCCGGTCAGCGACGTTTCCGGCGCCGGATTCGAATACGGATGTATGGATGTCTATGACCTGAACCTTACAGGAGCAGACCGGTTGGAATACGGTAAAGTATCTGCCGAAGCAGGAAACGCCGCCTTCCTGTCCGTCAGGACAGCTATCGGACTGGCCATGAACAAAGAAGTGGACGGAACAGTTACGGCGCCCATCAACAAGGAAGCGCTGAACCTGGCAGGACACCATTTCGACGGACATACGGAGATATACGCCCACTTCACGGGAACAGGCAAATATGCCATGCTGCTGGCCGACGAATTTCTGAGAGTGATCCATGTCTCGACGCACGTTTCCTTGCGCGAAGCCTGCGACAGGGTGAAAAAACAACGCATCATCGACGTGACCCAACTCATAACGGATGCCTGCAGGCAGTTCGGCATCGAAACCCCACGTATCGGTATTGCAGGGCTAAACCCGCACTCCAGCGACAACGGACTGTTCGGTTGGGAAGAAGAAAAAGAGATCATCCCGGCAGTCAACGAACTGAAATGTATGGGATACGACGTGGAAGGCCCCATACCCCCCGACACCCTGTTTGCCAAAGCGAAATGCGGGCGGTACGATGGCTGCGTGGCCATGTATCATGATCAGGGACACATTCCATTCAAAGTGGTAGGCTTTAACTGGGATCCCGGAACCGGAAGGATGAGCAGCGTTCAAGGGGTGAACATCACCCTGGGGCTACCCATCATCCGCGTATCGGTAGACCATGGAACGGCATTCGACGTAGCCGGAAAAGGAATAGCAAGCCCGGACGCCATACTGCTGGCCATTGACTATGCCGCACGCATGGCAGGTTCATCCGTGTAAATAAAGAAACAATGCCGACCGCTAACCGTCAACTTATCGTCATTGCCGACGACATCACCGGAGCGGCCGAAATCGCAGGCATCGGCTGGCGACTCGGCCTTCGGGTAAACTTGGTCATGTACAGAGGAGAAGAGACCATCGCCTGGCCGGAACCATGCGACCTGTTGGTCTTTGCCACAGACACCCGTTCCATGACTGAAGCGAAAGCCGTTGAAGAAACCGTCCGGATAGCCCATGCCGTTAAAAACATGGGGTGTACCCATATCTTCAAGAAAACGGATTCGGCATTAAGAGGCCATATTGCCATCGAACTGAGAACATTGATGGAGATCACCGGAATCACATGCGCCTTGCTGCTCCCACAGAATCCAAGCCGGGGACGGACCATAGAGAAAGGGACGTACTATATCGACAAAACACCCCTGAACAAAACCACCTTTGCGAACGACCCCGAATTTCCGGCAACAACAGCCAAGGTCTCTAAACTGCTTTTCCATAAACACAGCGGAACGATACTCACACCCCGGAAAAGAATGAGAAAAAGGGGCTTGTATATAGCGGAAGCCGCCACGATAGAGGATGTCAAACGGCGGGCCGGAGAAATAAAAGAAGGAATATTAGCCGCAGGAGGAGCAGACTTCTTTACCGCCTGTCTCACCGCCGGAGGATATACCGCAAACGCCTTCACGCCGTTCGAAGGCATACGGAGCAAACATGCGTTGATCGTCCTGGGAAGTACGAACAGCCATTCGCCGGCAGACTTCAGCTATGTCCGACGTCAGGACATCGTTCAATACAACATACCCGCGGTTCTTTTTTACAGGGAAGCGCCCCAACAATGGATCGAAAAAATGAAAAGAGCATACGTCAGGCACGATTCATTGGGGCTTTACATCAACCATCCCCTCAGGAAAGGCAGGGATATCGCCCTGAGGCTAAGGGAAGAAATGGGAAAAGTCGTCGTAGCGCTTTTGTCCGAACGTATCCCGCAGGAATTGATCATCGAAGGAGGAGCGACCGCCTTTTCAATCCTTAAACGCACAGCCTGGAGTATATTCAGTGTAGAATGTGAGGTCATCCCCGGAGTGATCCGGATGACACCCGTCAGGAACCCGGACATTACCATAACGCTCAAACCGGGAAGCTACCCCTGGGGAAATCTTTTTAAATGAGAAGATTGTGCATTACTTCCGCCCCATGAAAACAGTCCATGCGAAACTGCAATATTTATTCAATAGATAGAACGTGGTTAATAATATGGCGACAATGCATAACAACGAAGCAAAAAATACAAGGACGAAATCATAACCGGTTTGAGAATTAAAGATCATGGACATGACTCTCCTGATCCCACCTATTAAAAACACATGCGAAACATAAATATAAAAACCGGATGATGATAAGAATTTACTGACCTTCAGTATATTCCTTTCCAACAACCATACCGATATATTATAGGCAAGAAACAGCCCGACAATGATATTGCACGATTTCAAACAGATGGATAATAGCTCATCATGAACGATTAAGCATAAAACGCCTAATGCAAGATACAAGAAAACGGATAAGCTGAAGAAACGCCTGAAATACGCGATCATATCCAGTTTGTAAATACTGATATATGCTCCCCATGAAAAAAAGAAAAAGGCATGGGCTAACTGC
>JAIRNG010000104.1 GCA_031258135.1 Mediterranea sp. (in: CFB group bacteria) | reverse complement strand
TTTTTTCATCTATACATCCGGTGCGGCATGTCCGGCATACCGTTTCTACAGGCCTGTTCCCCGTCGGGAGTGAACGCAGGAAAAGTCAAGTTCCTTCCCCTGTTTTTTATGCGTTAGATTCTTTAAACCTGTTTCCGTGAAAAAGCAGCTATTCAATCAATAAATAACCGCCTTTTTAATCTCTTCTTTCATCCGGGTCGTTGTTGAATCCCCATAGTTCTGCAGTACTTCAAGTGTACGGGCTCTGCGCTTTCGCCCTTTCCTGTCCCAGAAGTCTTTGGTAAAAAGCGCCATAAGATCGCCGGACATGCCGCCTGCGGCCATATTTGAATAAACGGATGTTATATTCAGATGGAATTTTTCGCCGTATTTCCATGTATCGCTCCTTATATCGATCTTTTTCCGATAGACAGGGTCATAGTTATACTTCGTATTTGCCGTATAGGGACGTAACGACAGTCTGATTTCCTTTTTCTCAGGAAAGACTTTGGGAAGAGTGATATCCACATTCAAAGCAGGCTTTTCACCGGCAATCGCTTGCCCACCCGCAAAGGCGCCGGCCGTATTCAGGATACGGCCCAATCTTAACGAATCCTTTTCACTCCATTGGGCATGCGCTGACAGGAAAAAAAGACTGATACCAAGAAAAGCACCCAAACGTTTACTCATCAGCCCCTGTTCTTTACCACCAGCGATAATCACTGCCATGAAGCGGATTGATACTCCAGGGGTCTACAAACACCCCCGTACCTGTACCGGAAGGATTTTCAACCTCCTCCCACCACAGGCGATAAAGCGCCGCCGCTTTCAGCACCTCTTCACTGGTCAGGAAATAAATGCCTTCATAACTCTCCGCATCGGTATGCAGCAACTTGCATCCCAACGAAGGATAATGTCCTAAACGTACGCCCTCGATGATCCACAACACACATTCGCCCAAACGGGCTTTTCCCCCGAAATGGGAAGAAATGGACGGCAACGGGAAAGAGGGTATCTCCGTCATGTCCTCGGTGTACTTTAACAACTGAGGGATGTGTTTGGATGTGAACAACGGCACTTCTACGATTCCGTTCGCGTTTTTCGTGTTATATGTTCCGGATTTTAACTGTCTGACGAACACCCGTACGTCCGGATTGTTATAATCCAACGTATCATCGCTGCACCCCATACCTGCGAATATGAAAGCCAACAACGCCGTCCATATTATCCATGTGCGTTTCATAACCAATGGTATTACAATAAGGTTTAATAAGTCATTCTCACCCCGCACAACAGATTTATGTTGAGGGGCCTCTCTTTACGAATAGTCATCACCGGACTGCCGTCATCAAAATGATAACTCAATCCGGGTTCGGTGTACAGGGACAAACGGTCGGTAAGTTTATACTGCACCCCTAAAGCGGCGTTCAATGAGAATTGAAGCGGAGCAGGCTTTACATTACCACCTACACATTTTTCAACCATTCCTCCCGCCGATGCATACAGGTTTACGCGTTTGTTTTTATAAAAACTCAGATCGGTCTTTACAGGAATACCAACATAATGAAGGGATTGATCCGATTTCAGGTGCGTATATACCCATCCGCTTTCCACCCCCCAACGATCGGTCAATTCCTTGCGTACCGAAAGTCCGGCGGAGACAGGCCGTTCATATTTTATGGCCTCAGGAGAATGAACACGTTCATCCAATAACCCGCCGGATGCAAAAACGCCCACACTCCATGTTCTGTGTTTCTTCTTTTCAACAGATTCAACCGGCAAAGCTTCTTCGGTAGCCTGAGAAGCCGTATGCTCGCGGTCAAATCCTCCGGCATACGACATGTTTCCTTCGTACCCGTTTGCCGTTCTGTTTTGGGTATCGGCAGCTGAAGCCGAAGAGGAAGAAAACGAGAATGACATGGAGAACGAAACGGAAAATGATTCTTCGTCCGGATATTCTTCTGTCACCGCGGCAAGTTTCAAAGACGCCGGAGCGGGAGAAGCTGACGATGCATGAATGACGGGCAACTCTTCATGTACAACATCCTTGCCCATCTTTCCTGTCGTTCCGGCAGATACGGCAAACCGCGTGAAAGCCTTTGCAATCTCTTCTTTCGGAGAGAAATACCAGAACGCGGCCGACGCGCCTGCCAGAATCAACAGGACGGAAGCAACAGCAGAAAAACGATATACAATTAGCCGGCGACGAGAGATCGCCACAGGAATATCTTGTTGCAGCTTTTCCCAAAAGCCTTCTCTCACCGGCATCTCCACATCTTCAAGACGCGTACGGAACAAGTTGGTCAATTCATCATTTACTTTCTTCATAACTCACATATTCTTTTATTTTTTTTGCTAACAGGAACCTGGCCCGGTGTAACTGTGATGTAGATGAATGTTCTTTGATCCGGAGCAGTTCGCTGATTTCTTTATGGGATTTGTTCTCAAATACATAAAGGTTGAACACCGTGCGGCAACCATCGGGTAACTCCGCCACAAACTCCATCAGTTTTTCTTCCGGTATCTCACCTGTATCCCCAGCCTCAGAGAGGTCGGGAATATCAGGCAAGTGTTCATCGGGGACAACCACCTCACTCATCCGCTTCTGCCTGCGCAGGTAATCAAGGGACTGAGTGACCATCACTCTGGTTATCCATGTCCGGAGCGATGACTCTCCGCGAAAAGAAAAACGAGTAAAGATCTTTATGAAACCATCATGCAACACGTCATGAGCCGCATCCATATCGCCCGTATACCGGTAACATACCGCCAGCATTTGTTCGCCATAGAGTGTATAAAGCTGTTTACGGGCGAAGTCCTCTCCCGCCCGGCAGCCTTTGATCAACTCTACTTCATTTTCCAATTGATATGCAATTTTTCGGG
The DNA here is from genome assembly GCA_031258135.1 of Mediterranea sp. (in: CFB group bacteria). Classification (GTDB taxonomy): domain Bacteria; phylum Bacteroidota; class Bacteroidia; order Bacteroidales; family Bacteroidaceae; genus Bacteroides. Next base: position 4,216 of record JAIRNG010000104.1, on the reverse strand, counting down.
AACGCTATGTTTGCTTCGTTCATCCATTAGACGCAGCGTTTATAAGAATGCTGCAAAGAATATCGTGAAAGAATCTTAAAAGAGTAGTTGGTTACCACCCGTTCCTAAACCGCTTTAAAACTCATATCGAGGCCTTTGACCGAGTGAGTAAGCGCACCTGCCGAAATAAAGTCTACTCCGGTCCCGGCATAATCCCTTAGCGTATCGAACGTTATACCTCCCGACGACTCGGTCTCGTAACGTCCGGCAATCATTTCCACCGCTTTACGGGTATCTGCAGGCGAGAAGTTATCCAGCATGATCCGGTCTACCCCACCCCTGTTCAACACTTGTTGAAGTTCATCGAAGTTGCGCACCTCAATCTCTATTTTCAGGTCTTTGCCTTTTTCTTTCAGGTACTCCCTGACGCGGGTAATCGCTTTGTCAATACCACCGGCAAAATCTACATGGTTATCTTTCAACAGGATCATATCGAAAAGACCGATACGATGGTTCACGCCGCCGCCTATTCTTACCGCCTCTTTTTCCAGCATACGCATGCCCGGAGTCGTTTTGCGGGTATCCAACACACGGGTATTCGTGCCTTCCAGTTGCTTCACATAGTGGCGCGTCATGGTAGCGATGCCGCTCATGCGCTGCATCACGTTCAGCATCAATCTTTCGGTCTGGAGCAGCGATTGTACTTTTCCTTCTACAACCATCACGATATCACCGGGTTTAACCTCGGCGCCGTCGTTGATGAAGACCTCTACCTTCATGGCGGGATCGAAACGGTGAAAGATTTCTTTAGCTATTTCCACTCCGGCCAAGACTCCGGCTTCTTTAATCAGTAATCTGGATTTTCCCGTTGCAGTAGCGGGGATACTTGAAAGTGTCGTATGATCGCCATCGCCTATATCCTCCGCAAAGGCCAGGTCAATCAGTCTGCCTATTAACTCATTCATTGGTTTTATCAATTCTAATCTGATGTATCAAATATTCGTTCCGAATCTTTTTCAGGAAGCAATTGACCCTGTAACTACCGGTCAAAGTATTCAGGGTGCCGATGACAAACCCCGACTCGCCTTTCCTCCCCTGATGGTTCACAATGAAATTACTCACTTCATTCTGCGCAAAGAAAGTATTCATCGCCGATTCCGCTGTCGCCTTATTACTATTCGACGTCCGATTCAGAATAACCAATTCCACATCACCGCTCAGATATTTGCCAAGCTCAACGGAACTGCCCATCCTGAAAGCCATCACGACTCCCGCCGGAACATTCTGCGCCATAGCAACGGTAACGGACAACATCACGCCGATCATCAATAAAAGCATCCTTTTTTTCATAGATAACAGGTATTAATGTTATGCAAAGTTATGAATTAATTCATGGAAACAAAGGTTTTCCATAGCAAATGCGCTATTTTTGCGCCGGAAATCCAATCACCGACTGACATGAAAACAACCTTGCTCGTTATCGGGCGAACAGTAGAAAAACACTATATAACGGCCATCGGGGACTATGTTCAACGGACAAAACATTTCATGCCGTTCGATATGGAAGTTATTCCCGAACTGAAGAATACCGGGAGCCTGACGATGGAGCAGCAAAAAGAAAAAGAAGGGGAACTGTTTTGCAACACCTTCCAATCCGGTGACGTCATCGTCCTCCTGGATGAACACGGGAAAGAATTACGTTCCGTTGAATTTGCCGGCTGGATGGAAAAGAAAATGACCACCGTAAACAAACGGTTGGTGTTCGTTGTAGGCGGGCCATACGGATTCTCGCAAAAGGTATATCAGGCCGCTCATGAAAAAATATCATTGTCCAGGATGACCTTCTCACACCAGATGATACGGCTCATCTTCGTAGAACAACTATACCGGGCAATGAGCATCCTTCATGGCGACCCATACCATCATGAATGAATCATGCCGTTACACTACAGGCATATCCCATATTCATAATTACAAGTCTTTTATTTTCAAAACGCTATAGGATATATCATTGTCGTACACATCCGTTCCTTCAATCTTCTTGATCGTTTTTACCACACGGATGGTCACAGGCAGGACGAGTACCTCATACAAGGATTTCAGAATGATCTGGATTCCCATTATGATCAGCAATTCCCGTACGGGGATTATGCCTCCGAAGGCTAACGGGAAAAAGATAAGCGAGTCGGCCGTCTCGCCCACAACGGTCGAACAGATAGCGCGGACGGAAAAGTTCTTTCCCCGACTGGCTATCTTCATCTTACTCATGACATACGCATTCAGAAAAGAGCCGGCCAGAAATGCGCTCAGACTGGCCACGACTATACGCGGAGCCATGCCAAACACAAAATTAAACCCTTCCTCGCCTTCCCAGAAAGGAGCGGCAGGCAAAGCCACGGCAATACGGGCGGCAACAACGACAAAGAAGTTCATGGCAAAGCCGCTCCAGATGATCAGACGCGCTTTCTTAAATCCCCAGACTTCCGCAATACAGTCATTAATGATATAAGAAACGGGAAATACGAGAAGCCCGGCAGTAACCGTTATATCAAAGACCAGGATGACTTTCGTTTCGAGAAGATTAGCCGTTATAAGGCACACATTGAATAAAATCCCCAACAACATGAAGGGAACAGATACTTTTTCTTTCATACATCTTGTTTTTTACGTGGTGTTCAAGCACACGGTGATACATAACTCATATCAATCAAAAGAAATCACATCTTCCACTGCATAGTGGATAACAAGCGAGTTAACGGCCTGTTTTTAAGATGTTTTTCTTCTGAGTATTTCTTCAATAAAACATCTATACTATTCTAATCGTAAGATTTAAAGCCAATTGGCTTACGTGGCATGGCTACACCCAATTCTGTGAAGACAAATGGCATGTATTTGACGTTGCCTCCTCTACCTTTGTTTAAGATCACAATTTGTGATCTTGAAAGTTCTTCTTTGGTTAGTTCAAACATAAAATCATCACCTTCAAACCGCTTTAGATTACGTCTAACAGACTGTTTGAGAGCTCTTGTTTCAATTCCGTACAATTCCGCCAGATCAAAGTCCAGCATCACCTTGTAGCCGCGTATCTCGTATATCTTACTCTGAATGAGTTCTAATTCCATATCGTTGTTTATGGCATTTCTTGCATGCTCTCCTTTTCTGCTTTATCGCATCCTTCCATTCACTTTTCCATTCACTTTTTCAGGAAGCTCATCTGACCTTATTTTTATATTCTGCAGCAAAACAGCAGCAAGTCTATTGTAGATTTCTGTCATTTCTTATCGATAAAGAGGAGACACACTGTTGATCAGAACTTGTAATCAAGCCCAATGCCAAATACTTTATTGGTACGACTATATACATCCTTACCTGCCAAACCGGTTCCGTTGTATCCGGTTCCGGGAGTACCTGTAACCTCAACCTCTTTAGTATAGTCTTTATAATCTGTCCAGAAGTAAGCCACATTAACTTTCAACTTGGGAGTTACATTAAAGCCGGCGCCCAACCCGTATGAATATGAGCTGATAGCGAAACTCATATCGCTTTGATAGTCGTCCTCCACACCATACTTCGTACGTTGCAGCCCGGCGCTAACCTGTACAACCTTCGTAATATCCCATTCCAGTCCGGCCTGATACTCATTTGTGCCCCGATCTATGTGGTTTTGCTTATCGTTGGCCATCCTTGCATGCGTATCGAAGAAATGGTGATAACCGACAGAGGCTCTTAACACCGGAAGAATTTCATAAGAAACCCCCACAGAAAGCAGGCTGGGAATATCATGAGGTGTATTCACTCCGTCTGCGAACAAACCCGTATCGTCGATCTTCGTTTTGTTTTCCACATTCAGGCGGGTATTAAATTCGTATTTCAAACCGACATTCCATTTTCCCGTTTTAAAGTCCACGCCCAATACCGGCGTCACGCCCCAACCTGTTTGCTCACAATCCAGCTCCTTATCCTTTGTTTGGTCAGCTACTCCTTTAGCAATCGCAGCCTGAGCTGTATATTTCTGCGCATTTTCCGTATCACCTGCTGCCGTGTACTGTTTTGCGGCTGCCTCCGCTTGGGCAGCCAATGTTGTGAAATGACTATTCAGGTTCACCATTCCTCCTCCGCCTACATTCGCCTGAATGTTACGGATATGTCCTATATATCCGTTATTCACATAATTCATACGCAGGCCGGCATAGGCAGAAAGATAATCGTTGATCCGATAAGCCGCACCCAGTTGAAG
>JAIRNG010000160.1 GCA_031258135.1 Mediterranea sp. (in: CFB group bacteria) | reverse complement strand
CGGCTTCCACTGCGGTCTTAACAAGCAGCAGTCCCTGTCCGGGCGAGACGGAATGACCTTCGCCGGTGGTACCCATAAGCAACGGGTGGACATGGTGTTACGCAAAAAGTCCGATGATCTTTCCGACCGACGTAACGTCTATCGCTCCCTGTTCTGTGACGGGAGTGATCATCGGCACCACGACTCCCTTGTCTTTGCTGTCTTTCAATTGAACCGGACATGTTTTGGAATAAGACGGGAAAGGGGCTGTTTGGTACTCACCGGGAGGGTGGCGGGTTAGTGGATTGCTGCATCTTCCGCCCCGCCACTCAGGGCGACCAGGACTTTATCGTCGAAGGTGAAGAGCTTCTCCTTTTTTATGAATTGTGCTACGCGTCGTTCCATGAAACAACTAAATTGAAAATTGAAAATTGAAAATTGAAAATTACCTTGCGGCATCTTAATTTTCAATTTTCAATTTTCAATTTATCAAGCGTTCGGGTCGATGTAGGTTCCGCCGTTGGGCGGGTTTACGGGCTGCGTATCGGGTATGCTGGGGTCGATGGGTATGCCGCCCTCGCCGCCGCCTGAGCCGCTCTTTCTGCTTTCGCCCTGGGTAAGGTGGCGGTAGATGTCGAGCACTCCGTTGATTTCGAGGATGGTCCGTTCAAACTTCGCGGCCAGGTCTCCGGTAGCGTTCACATAATACGCGGGGATGGCGGTGTAGAGCAAAAATTTAAGCCCCTGTTCGAGCGTCTTGCGTACCTTGCTGGCCGTTCCCAGGGCTTTCTTGAACGCTGTTTCCTCGCCACGCGCGAGCAGCAGGTTGTTGGCCTCGGCCGCCAATGTTGCAATGTCGTCTACGATTTCGGTCAGTCCGATCCCGGTCAGTTTCGGCAAGGTCTCCGTCGTGCGTAGCGCATCGGCCATTTCCTTGGCTTTCGCTACAACGCCGACCAACCTGTCGTGGGATGTATTTTTCAGATAGGGACGCGCAACGTATTCGATGTCACGGGCGTTTTCGAGCCGTTCGCCCTCTGCCGTGTCGAGCAGCATTTCGCTGAGCGTTCTTTTGAGCAGCGTCATTTTCCGGCGGAGTTTTGTAATGACTTCCACCACCTTTTCCGTTTGCCGCATCGCCGGATTGCGCAGAAAGATGTCTACCAGTTTATCATACGATTGCTTCGCACCGCTGTAAGGCGTGCCGATTTCCAAATCCTCCGCCAGATCGGGAGGTAACACCTCAGTCATGAGATTGTCCGCCAGCTCGAAAAACTCGGAGAGTCTCAGATCATAAAATGCAAATGCTTTAATAAAATTCTTGCTCATCGGTTTTATTTTTAAATAATTTCATGAAAGTAGACACTAATTTTCATAGTCGCAAATATTTTGGAATAAAAAATCGAAAAAACTCTTTTATATTACTTTTTTAACACCGGAAAGCACAAATCCTGCAGGATTGTAACTTTTTTAACACCGGAAAATGCAAATCCTGCAGGATTGTAACTTTTTTTCGTCCGGACGGCGCAAATCCTGCAGGATTGTAACTTTTTTTCGTCCGGACGGCATAAATCCTGCAGGATTGTAACTTTTTTTCGTCCAAACGGCATAAATCCTGCAGGATTGTAACTTTTTTTCGCCCAAACGGCATAAATCCTGCAGGATTGTAACTTTTTTTCGTCCGGACGGTGTAAATACGACATACATGGCGCTTTTTCATTATTTGAAACGCAGATTAACGCAGATTTCCGCGGATTTTTAATTTTAATCCGTAACAATCCGCGGAAATCTGCGTTAATCTGCGCTTCAATTACACGACGGCGCTTCCTGCGCGTATTTTGTGATATAAAAGCAGGATGTCGTGAAGAAATTCCTCACATACTTCATGCCGGCGACGAACGGATATAACCGCCGGGGTTTCAGGTTGAATTTTTGTTTGTAATGGGGATTAATGAACCATAAGCGCCGGTCTATGATAAGGAGGGAGTGGCTTTGAAGCAGTTTTTCAAATTGTTCAATGGAGACGCCGCATTTTTTTATTTCCGTCAGCTCTTCAATGCATCGCCGGTCTTCACCATTGAATTTCAATACCGAGCGGTAGAGCCTTTCCGGTAAGAGGTGGATGAAAGGCAATCCGGAGCATCTGCTTTTGCATATCTGCTGATGTCCTCCGAAGGGCATCTGCCATGCGGGGAAGGCCCAGAAGATAATGCCGCCGGGCCTCAGGAATTGCCTGATATGAGTGATGAAAGCATCTTTTTTGCGAATGTGTTCAATCACGTCATGCACCAGGATGATATGATATTTATCCGCTTCGCCTCTGCACTCCATTTCAAAAAAATCTCCGTCGAAGAAACGGGCGGAACAGTTCTGATCCCTGAAAAAATCTCTCGCCTGGCTTATCCGGACGGCCGAACGGTCTATGCCCGACACCGAACACCCCGCCCTTGCAAACGGCAGCAGATTGCCGCCTTCACCGCACCCGATTTCCAGAACTCTGAAGCCTCTCTCTATGGGGAGGCGTCCGTTGATGTAATTCATATAAAATTCTTCCGAAGTTGCGGCCTGTTCGATGAAATACTGCCGCCGGTCTGAATGTCTTTTCTGCATGCGGAAATGTTTTTATTATTGGAGATACAAAAATAGCAATTTTCAATTTTCAACTTTCAATTTTCAATTTAAAAAGGGAGGACTGCCTCACGGCACCCCTCCCCTGCAAACTTAAAACAACCAACAAAAGAATAGATAGCCTATCTATCTATTTCCCTGCGAATTTATCTGATAAATAACAATTCCCTGTATTTGGGCAACGTCCACATCTGATTATCGACAATGAGTTCCAGTTTGTCAATGTGGTAGCGGATTTCTTCCAGCATCGGAGCGATCCGGTCGTGGTAGGCGATGGCCTTTTCGCGTTCGCTCTCTATTCTGTTCGCCACTTTGCGGGCTTCCGTCATGGCGTCCACATGCTCCTTGATATACGTGGTGTGATCGGCTATTTCCTCGATAAGTTCCATGTTCTTGCCCGACAGCTTTTTCCATTTCTCTTCCGGATACAGGTCTTTCATTTTGTAGACGTTGTTGATCAGGTCGGTCTGATATTGCGTGGCGACCGGCACGATGTGGTTCATGGCAAGGTCGCCCAGCACACGCGCTTCGATCTGTATCTTCTTGGTGTATGTTTCCCATTTCACCTCGTTGCGCGCTTCCAGTTCTTTTTTGTTCATGATACCTGCGGTCTCGAACATGGCGATCGTTTCCGGTTTCAGGTAGTTGTCGAATATCAGCGGCACGCTCGTTTCGCAGTCCAGTCCGCGGGCGAGCGCTTCGGCTTTCCACTCTTCGCTGTAACCGTTTCCGTCGAAATGGATCGGTTTGCAGATCCTGATGTATTTGCGGATCACATCCAGGATGGCCGCCACTTTAGGCTCGCCCTTCCCGATCAATGCGTCCACATCTTTTTTGAACAGGATCAACTGCTCGGCTACGGCCGTGTTCAGGACAATCATGGCCGAGGCGCAGTTTGCTTCCGACCCCACCGCGCGGAACTCAAAACGGTTTCCGGTGAAGGCGAACGGCGACGTGCGGTTACGGTCGGTATTGTCAATCATCAGTTCCGGGATTTGCGGAATATCCGGTTTCATTCCCTGTTTGCCGGCCAGGCTGATCAGTTCGTCTTTCCCGCTGTTCTCAATGTAGTCCAGCACCTGCGAGACCTGTTTACCCAGGAAAGAAGAGATGATCGCCGGAGGCGCCTCGTTCGCTCCCAACCGGTGGGCGTTCGTTGCGCTCGATATGCTCGCTTTGAGCAGCCCGTTGTGCCTGTACACCGCCATGAGCGTGTTTACGACGAAGGTGATGAAGCGCAGGTTGTCTTCCGGACTTTTGCCCGGCGCCATGAGCAGCAGGCCTGTGTCTGTTCCCAATGACCAGTTGTTATGTTTACCCGAACCGTTGATGCCTTTGAACGGCTTTTCGTGAAGGAGTACGCGGAAACCGTGGCGGCGCGAAATCTTGCGCATCAGCGCCATGACCAGCATGTTATGGTCAACCGCCAGGTTACATTCCTCGAACACCGGGGCCAGCTCGAACTGGTTGGGGGCGACCTCGTTGTGACGGGTCTTTACGGGAATGCCCAGTTTCAACGCCTCAATCTCCAGCTCTTTCATGAAAGAGGCCACACGGGTAGGGATAGCGCCGAAATAATGGTCTTCCAACTGCTGGTTCTTGGCGCTGTCGTGCCCCATCAGCGTACGTCCGGTCAGCAACAGGTCGGGACGTGCGGCGTACAGGCCTTCGTCCACAAGGAAATATTCCTGTTCCCATCCCAGGTAGGAGAACACCTTCTTCACGTCGCCGTTGAAATAACGGCATACGTCCACCGCCGCTTTGTCCACCGCGCGCAGGGCTTTCAGCAGCGGAGCCTTGTAGTCAAGAGACTCGCCCGTGTATGAAATAAAGATGGTCGGGATGCAAAGCGTATCGTCTACGATGAATGCCGGCGACGACGGGTCCCACGCCGTGTATCCCCTGGCTTCAAACGTATTGCGGATGCCGCCGTTGGGAAAACTGGACGCATCGGGCTCCTGCTGAACCAGCAGTTTACCGGAGAACTCCTCCAATACCCCGCCCTTACCGTCGTGCTCGATGAAAGCGTCGTGCTTCTCGGCCGTACCTTCCGTCAACGGATGGAACCAGTGCGTGTAGTGGGTAGCCCCCATCTCCATCGCCCACTTTTTCATACCGGCAGCCACATCGCCGGCAATACTGCGGTCTAACGTGGAACCATTGTCGATAACGTCGACCAACTTTTCATACACCTTGCTCGGAAGGTATTTGAACATCTTGGAACGGTTGAATACGTACTTTGCGAAATACTCCGACGGACGTTCTTCCGGAGCCGGCGCTTCAATAGCTTTCTTCTTGAAAGCCGTTTCTACTACTCTGAATCTTAATTTCGACATAACAATCATATTTACAATTAAACAATCTACAATTTACAATTAAAGTCACTTCGTTTCTTATTCTCTTCTGTTGATATACTCTTGCGGTTGGTTTTAGTCTTACGATTTACGATGAATCCTTCTCTTTACGCTGCGATAAACAACCGGATGACACAAAACGGGAGTGACTCCAATCGTAAATCGTAAATTGTCCAATCGTCAATCAATTATAGGCTGACTCGCCATGCTCGTAAATGTCGAGCCCTTCTTCTTCAATACGTGGAGACACCCGCAAACCGTGAATCTTATCCAACGTCTTGAAAATAACGAATCCCATACCGGCCGCCCATGCGCCGATCACCAACGCGCCGAACGTCTGCGCGCCCAGCAAGCCGGCGCCGCCGCCATAGAACAATCCTTCTTCCGTGGCCAGCAATCCGGTCATCACCGTTCCCAGGAAACCGCATACGCCATGTACGGCGGAAGCGCCTACGGGGTCGTCGATCTTCAACACCTTATCGATGAAATCCACCGCCAATATCATCACCACACCCGATGCGGCGCCAATGATGACCGCTCCGGCCGGAGAGACCAGGTCGCAACCGGCCGTGATGCCCACCAAACCGGCCAACACACCGTTCAAGGTGAGGGAAAGGGACGATTTGCCGTAGTAAATCCAGCTCATAAGCAACGCGAAGAATCCACCGGCGCAGGCCGAAAGGTTGGTGGTCAGGAACACGTGGGAAATAGCGAAACGGTCTGCTTCGCCGGCGGCGGCCAACTGGGAACCCGGATTGAATCCGAACCAGCCGAACCAGAGGATAAACACGCCAAGGCAGGCCAGCACGAGGTTATGCCCCGGTATCGCCCTGGACTTTCCGTCCTTCCCGTATTTGCCGATACGCGGGCCGAGGATCGCTGCGCCGACCAGCGCGATCCATCCTCCAACGGAGTGTACAATGGTCGATCCGGCAAAGTCATGGAACGTAGTCCCGAACAGTTCCATCATGAAGCTGCCCTCTTCGCCGTTCATCAACCAGCCGCCTCCCCAGGTCCAATGACCGGAAACAGGATAGATCAATACGCTGATGAAGATGGTATAGACCAGATACATGGAGAATTTGGTACGCTCCGCCATCGCTCCCGAAACAATCGTCGCCGCGGTGGCGCAGAACACGGTCTGGAATACCAGGAAACCTTCGGCGGGAAGATCGCTCTCATAAAAGGAAAGGTCAAAGAAATGCGGCGCGCCGATAAAACCGCCTGCGCCGAACATCAGGCCGAAACCGATGAACCAGTAAAGCAACGAACCGAAACTGAAGTCCACCAGATTCTTCATCAGAATATTGGCCGAACTCTTTACGCGCGTAAAACCGGCTTCAACCAACGCGAACCCCGGCTGCATAAAGAACACTAACATGGCTGCCAATAACATCCAGACGGTGTTTAATCCAAGTACAAGGTCGCCAACCGTATCGGGGGCTTCCACAGTTTCCGTCACTGCAACTTCCGTTGCCGCAATGCTTTCCGTAGCAATTTCCGCTGCCACGGCGCTATCCACCGCCACCGAATCCTGTGCCGGAGCGACAGTGGCGAAAGCGAATGAAACGAATATAGCTATCGCTATCCATAGCCCTTTCGTGAGGCTATGCTTCTTATATGTATCCATAATGTTTCTTTTTTTAATAGTTAGCAGTTCTCATTTTTCCTGTTCAGCATTGTATAAGGCAATATCGCCGCGTTCACCCGTACGGATGCGTATGGCGTCCGCAATGGGGATAACGAATATACGGCCATCGCCGATTTCGCCCGTCTGCGCCGATTTGATGATCGCTTCCACGGTTTTCTCCGTATTCTTGTCGCGTACTACGATAGAGATCAGGGTCCTTTCGATGGTGCTGGTGTCATATACCACGCCACGATAGATACGTCCCTGCCTTGATTTCCCAATACCCCTTACGTCATAGTAAGAGAACCATTCAATGTCAACGTCGAGAAGCGCTTCTTTCACGTCTTCGAACTTTGTCTTCCTGATAATTGCTTCAATCTTTTTCATAAATACCTGTGTTTTAGAATGTCAGACCAAATACGAAGTACGTCCTGTCTTCGAACGGATTGGTCGTTACTTTTGCGAATGCCGGCAGGCTGAACGACTCTGTGATCTTTATCTCCTTGGATACGCCCAGCCCGATGTTCGTAACGTTCAGACCGCTCGAATAAGCGCCCTCCCAAGGGGTCGCGCCCACCTCCGCGGCAAAATCGAGACCGCCAAGTTTGAACGGCGCCACAGCCTCCACATAAGTGGAATAAGCTCTTTTCCCGTCCCCCTTGTAGTCATTACCCGCAACGTATGTGTTCCAGCTAAGGGCGACCGCTCCGAAATCATATCCCAGCGTCGCTTCAAAAGTGTGCGCCCCACGCGCCCCGTAATCAAAATAACGGGGAGCGTTGCTGAACCAGTAATCGGTCACCGCAACACTGAATCCCCCGGTGCCGTATCCCAACGTTAAGTCAAACTCTTTGGTATCGGCGCTGTCAAGACCCACCGAACCCCATGCCGTCAGCGAAAATCCGCTTTTGGATACCGATATGGAGGGTTGGATACTTGCCCCTCCACAATACGTACCACGCCAGATGTATTCGCTGACGACGTCCGCACCTATTGAAACTTCTACATCTTCCTGCGCCCTTACGGCGGAAGAACCCAATACAACCAGCAGACTTGCTGCCCATACACTTAAATTCACGTTCATCATCTTTTTCATCATCTTTCTACCTTTTAATTAATTAATATTTGAAGCGGCAACGTACCGCTACATATTATTTATATTGACTTTCTGATCGGTTTCTAAATTCTGATGGTTGTGTTTAAGTTCCGATGGTTGTATTTAAGTCCTTTTTGAAACCCGGCGGCTCTGCTTCAGGCCAGCCAGGTTTTTATTCTTTTCATGGCTTCCACGCAATCGCTATGTTCTCCAAAGGCCGTGAGCCGGACATATCCTTCTCCGCTGGGTCCGAAGCCAACGCCCGGCGTTCCCGCCACGTGGGCTTCATACAGCATTTGTTCAAAGAAGCGCCATGAGCTTGTTTCTTTCGGCGTCTTCACCCAGAGGTACGGCGCGTTCTCGCCGCCATATACCTTCAGTCCGGTGGATTCCAACTCTTCTTTCATGAGCTTTGCGTTGCCCATATAGTAACTTATTATTTTTCTGACCTGCTCTTTCCCTTCCGGACTGTAAACCGCTTCGGCCGCCCGTTGGGTAATATATGACGCGCCATTAAACTTTGTACTCTGACGCCTGCTCCAGAGTTGGTTCAGTGAAATCCGCTCTCCGGTCAGTGTGGCTCCGGTCAACTCTTTGGGCACCACGGTGTATCCGCAACGCACTCCTGTAAACCCGGCCGTCTTTGAAAAGCTGCGGAATTCGATCGCACATCTCTTCGCCCCTCTGATCTCATAGATCGAGTGAGGGATTTTCGGGTCCTGGATATAAGCCTCGTAAGCGGCGTCAAAGAAGATCAGCGTATCGTTTGCCAACGCGTAGTCCACCCATTTCTTCAGCTCCTGTTTACTTAATGTTGTCCCTGTCGGGTTGTTGGGATAGCACAGGTACAAAATGTCAATCCGTCTGTCCGGTATTTGCGGAATGAAGCAATTTTCGCCGGTACAAGGTATGTACACCACATTGCTCCATCGCCCGTTTTCCAACACTCCCGCACGTCCGCACATCACGTTACTGTCTATATATACCGGATAGATCGGGTCGGTTACTCCCACGCTGTTATCGTGACGCAGAATATCTCCTATATTTCCGGTATCGCTTTTCGCCCCGTCGCTGATAAAAATCTCAGCGTTGCTCAGTTGTACGCCTCGCGGCGCGTAGTCATTCTTTATGATCGCTTCAATCAGGAAGTCATACCCCTGATCGGGTCCATATCCGCGGAAAGTCTCCTTCCGTGTCATTTCGTCCACGGCTTTGTGCATGGCTTCTATACAAGCCGGCGCCAAAGGTTGTGTCACATCGCCGATACCCAACCGGATAACATCTTGCTTGGGATGTGTCACCTTGAAAGTGTTCAATTTCTTTGCAATATCCGAGAACAGGTAATTCCCGGGTAGTTTCAGAAAATGTTCGTTTACTAATGCCATATTTGCTATTGTTTTAAGTTATAAGTTCTGAGTTACATCATAAAAATCCGCGTCAATCCGCATCAATTTGCGTTTCAATATATCCCTCGAAAGCTATTTCCGCCGGGCCTGTCATCAGGATATGTCCCGTTTCCTCTTCCCATTCAATGGTCAGGGTTCCCCCGTCCATCACAACATCGACCTTCCGGCCTGCAAATCCTTTGGTTATGGCTGCTACTGTTGTGGCGCACGCCCCCGTTCCGCAAGCCATTGTGATACCTGATCCCCGTTCCCAGACCCTCATCCGGATCTTGTCTTTTCCGGCCGGTTGGGCAAACTCAACATTTACACGTCCGGGAAACAGGGGGTGGTTTTCCAGCCTGGGGCCAATGACCGGCAACTCTACCGCTGCGACATCATCCGTAAAGATCACCAGATGCGGATTACCCATGTCTACGGTTGTTCCCTTCAGTTTATAAAGCTCTCCGAGATCAATATCCTTGACGTCGCCGGGCTTGCCCATATCTACCGTTACCGATTCCACCGTAGCGCCCGTGACGTGAAGTTTGAGTATTTTGATTCCCGAAAGCGTTTCCAATGTGATCTCCCGCTTATCGGTCAACCCTTTTTCATATACATATTTTGCTACGCACCGGGTTGCGTTTCCACACATCATGGCTTCCGAACCATCCGCATTAAATATACGCATACGGAAATCAGCTATTTCGGAAGGCCCGATCAGTACCAACCCATCGCCACCTATTCCGGTATGGCGGTCGCTCCATGCGACGGCTGTTCTTTCCGGGTCTTTTATATCATAGATAGCCGTATTGACATATATATAATCGTTGGCTGCTCCATGCATTTTGGTAAATTCTGTTTTTATTGTCATTTTGTATTGTTTCCTATAAACATTATATCCTTTTGTTTTATTTCGATGCAAATATATATCCTTTTGTTTTATATACAGACTACAATGATTGCTAAATATCTATTTTTTTTAATTTCACTTATAAATAAGATAATTTATTGTGCGTCTGCTTACGATTTAAAAGCGTATATTGTTTTTTCTGTGGCAATTGTTACACTGAATGCTCTTTTTTCCTGTTACAGCTATCTTATAGCACGGCATCCATTCTCTTTTTCAGTTCATGGAGTGATATAACATCTATTCTTTCTTTCATCGGCCGGCTTCCGGGTGAAGGGGTTGCAACAATACTTGTTGTAATACGAGGGGTTCGTTCGTTGTGATAAAGTCTATTTTACGATCGATGAACCATTTCATGTCATTGGCTTTGTTGACTGTCCAAACGTTGGTTTTCAGTCCCAACTCGCGACATTCTGTGATCCATTCAGGATTCTTTTTGTATATGCCGAAATGGTAATCCGGTCCTGCACATTCGATTTCTTTCAGTTCTTTGGGCGATAGATCTCCGTTCAGGTAAAATACCGGAGTATTCCGGGGAGCTAAACGGATAAACTCTTTGATGGCGTGAAGAGAGAAAGAAATGTATTCCATTTGATCTTCCATTCCCATAGATTTTACCATTTCAACTATTTTTTCCACTGCCAACGTTTCCTGTTTCGGCGAGCTAAGCGCTTTCAATTCCAATATCAGTTTGGTTTTCAGTTCTTTTCCTTTCAATAGGTATTGTTTCAACGTGGGTATGCGTTCTTTGTTGCTGAGTTTGGTTCTTGTTATCCTCCGTGCGGACGTATGTTGGACAGATTTCCCGTAGATGATCGGGTCGTGGTTTACGATCAGTTCTTCGTCTTTCGTCATCCACACATCAAATTCGCTGCCATAACACCCTATCGAATCGGCTTTAACCAGCGCTGCGATACTGTTTTCAGCAGACCCCTTTGTTTTCCAGAATCCCCGGTGGGCAATGATCTGTGTTTGTCCGGTAGTCGTCTGACATGCAAAAAAGAATAAGATGCAGGTTAAGAATAGCTTTTTCATCATATTTTGTTCGTTAAGTTAGGCTTGAACAGGACTGCTGACAAAGATAAGGTTTTAATTGAAATCTGTGCTCTTAAAATCCACACCTAAAAAGACAAATAGCAAGATCAATAAGTAGTTCGACAAATGATCATATAAATTAATTTTGTTTTAGTACTTACATAAACTAATTGTAAGGCGGTACGCCCGTAAAAAACTACTTCTTATAAAATACTTTATTTGCTCCTGACGTAATCCTGCAATCGTGCGGATCGTTCTTCACAAACGATTCAATATGGCGCATGCGTTTTTCTTCGAGAATCTCATCAACGGCAATTAATATGCCTGTTTCCTCCACATCCCCGAAACCATAGTTAATAGCCGTACCGAACATACGCATAGTAGGGCTTAAACCCATATAAGCATTAACTAACGGAGGTATATTAAATCCTAATTTACGTATTTCACCGTTTAAAATACGATAATCCTCTTTGAATGTATCTTTATTAAACAATCCCGCCAGTCTTCCGAGATCGGACTCTATCACTAACGGACGCAAAGGGGTGATCAGATTGTCCTTGTCGGCAAAATGTTTCCAAAGGAAATACAGGATCATGTCACGCCCCTGAGGATGATAACTCGGATACATGGTCACTTTACCGAAAAAATATTTCACTTCGGGCATCAGCACGGTTAATGCGCCCAAACCGTCCCATAAATTATCGAGCGCAAACAAAGCTTTACTGCCCAGACGGGTAGATTGATATTCAAAAGTCACAAATGAACGGCCAAGCTCTATAGTCACCGGAAGGTATTCTCTGACAAACTGTTCAGAGAAGTGAAACATGTGACCGGTAGCAAGGATGGGATGCCCTTTCTCATCAAATTGTACATCGGTTCCCAGAATATAACGGTATCCGCCCAGAATATCTTCCGCCTCGGGATTCCATACGATCAATTGCTTATAGGGATTTTCCATCGTATCATATTCATCCCAGTCATAAGATTTACCTGTGCCGCCACCTGCAGCGCGAAAGGCGATTTCCCTCAAACGCCCTATTTCCAACATGATGTTCGGAGAATCCTGGTAAGTAATAATGTATATCTGATTATTACTTTTATTGGTCATACGCAACCGCTTATCTTCAGTCAGCTCCGCTTTGATCAGCTCTTTGCTTACCGGTGCGATAATATCTTCCATGTCTGTCATTTGTCTTTCCCTCCTCTCAAACTTGTTTCAGTTTATACACTTCTTCTTTCACATACTCTGCCCACTGAGCAGGTGTTTTAGATTTATCAAACGTTTGCCAAGGTATAGGTTTGCCAAAAATGACAGTAAAAGTCTTATGGCGGTTTTTAAACATCTCATCAACCAGATAAAGCATAGCCATATTAAATTTTATGCCGAGCGCTTTACACAAGTTGGCCAAATTATAAAAAAAATCAGAGTTACGCCCTTCAAAATAAACCGGAACGACTTCTCTCTGATGCCGGATACTTTTCGCTACGAATGTCTTCGACCATTTCAAATCGCGGATCACTCCTTTTTGTCTGCGTGAACAAAGTCCTGCCGGAAACATGATTAACTGGTCATCCGACTTAAACCCAGCTTCTACCATCACCGGAAAGTCTTTGCTCTGCTTCCCTGTTTTATTGATGGGTATACATAAAGGCGCAAGCCCTCTAAGGTTCATCAGCAAATCATTTACCAGATATTTCACTTTACCGTTATAGTAGTTACCGAGAACATATCCTATCGCAACACCGTCCTGCCCGCCAAGAGGGTGATTAGACACAAAAGTGAACAGCCCTTCTTTGGGCAGGTTTTCCAATCCTTTGACTTCTATCTTCGTGTCCAGAAAATCCAACGATGCTTCCAAAAAGTCCACACCGAACCTGTCTTTCGAATCGTTCAGGAACACATTGATCTCCTCCTGATGAATAATCCGCTTCAGATAAGAGATAATGAATCCCGGAATATATTTGTAATGCTTCGGAGCCTTTTCCCGAAGTATTTTATCTACATCAATCAAGAACAAAGAGTCGTACGTCATTCTTCTAAAAAACAATTCTGCAAAATTAAGCTATCTTTTTAATTTATTGCAAGAAAACATATAAAAAACAGGTACCGGCAATTTATTTTACGCCCTGTAAAACCTTGAACAGAAGAGGGATTATTTTCCACCATTAAGAGGGTTCTTTTTCAAACTTATTATTTATTAACAACCTGTTAATAACTAATAAACGTGGGTTCGATATAATATTTAGAATAACATAAGTTGCTTTTGATCTACATAATCGACCTTGATGATAATGGCTGGCGATCATCCACATCCCCCTGGGTGATGACAAAGCTAATTATCTCACCTTTATCATTCATGATGATATGTAACTTGAAACCGAAGAACCCACCCAAT
>JAIRNG010000090.1 GCA_031258135.1 Mediterranea sp. (in: CFB group bacteria) | reverse complement strand
CTGTCGTTTGCCCCGAACTGCTCAATAAATAATCTGTGTATAAATCTAATATCTGTTCCATGATGCAAAGATACTTCTCTTTTTTTCTACATGCATGTGCTTGCGTAACATCAGTTAATAACATGTATTTATTATCATTCAATTTTGAATTTCGCACGGCTTAAACAGGAATAAAGGAGGGGCATTTTTTCAGTGCAACAACTCGTAAACCCCTCCGGCCAGCGTACGGACGGCGCCTTTCATCTCGAGTCCGAACAGCAGGGTCTTTATCTCCTGTATCGGAAGATCGGCTTCTATCGCCAATGCATCGACCTGAACTTTCTCCTGTTTGTCAAGGATATTCGCTATCTGCTGCTCCTTTCCTGTCAGTTCGGGAAAGAGCGAACGTTGAACCGTTCGTTTCAAGGGGGCGGATTTCCACCCCATGGCTTGTATAAAATCCTTAGCGGATTGTATCAACGTCGCTTTATTCTCCCGAATCAGGCGGTTACACCCTTGGGAACATTCATCAGTGGCCCGTCCCGGAAAGGCAAAACATTCACGGTTGTAACCCAGCGCCATTTCGGCGGTAATCAGCGCACCCCCTTTATCGCCCGACTCAACCACGACCGTGGCGTTGCTCATACCCGCTATGATGCGGTTACGGCTGATGAAATTATAACGCTCCGGTTCCGTACCGGAAAGATATTCGGTAATCAATCCACCCTGTTCCAGCATTTTGACGGCCGTCTGACGGTGCACCGAAGGATAAATCCTGTCTAAGCCATGCGCCAGAACGCCTACGGTAGGGAACTGATTGGCCAATGCCGCCCGATGGGCATGAATGTCGATTCCGTAAGCCAGTCCGCTCGTAATCAGGATATCAGGATAATACTCCTTTAATTCTTTGAGGAAACCGTCGCAAAGATACTGCCCGTATGTCGTTATCTTACGGGTGCCTACCATGCTGACAGTGCGCCGTACATTCAGCTCGGCATCCCCTTTGAAGAAAAGCAGGATAGGTGCATCGTCACATTCACGCAGCAGGGGAGGAAAGTCTTCATCGAAAAGTGTCAGGCAACGGATGCCGTTCTTCCTGATAAAACGCATCTCCTCTTCGGCGCGTTTCATCGCTTGTGGCGCATCCAACACCTTTTCCAGCCGGCGGTTAACATCCGGCAATATCTCCCGGAGTTCGTTGCGACGTCCGAAAATGGCAGTAGCGCTTTTCATTTCGTCCATCAACCGTTTCGCCCCGGTGTGACCGATGCCCGGGACTTGTGTGAGGGCTATGCAGAAAAATATCTCCTCTTCGTCCATGTCGGAAAGAGTGGGGTAAAAGTTTGGGTATGCGGTTTGGCGAAAGCGATCGCAGCTATCGTAAAGACGACGATCGGAGAGATTGTCTTTTAGCATAGTAATTGTAGGGGTTATATGAATATTATAACCACAAAGATATGCTTTTTTTTGCTGAACGCGGATTCACGCAGGCAACAAAGTTAAAAAATCTGCGTGAATCTGCGTTTAGCAGAGAAATCTTCCTGAATTTTATGTTACCGAACTTATAACAAGCTTTTACGCTTCGCCAACGTATCGTGATTGTTTTTCAGGTCTGTCCAATCTACTTTCTTCGCCGGATCGATGCCATGGATATATTTTTCGATGTTGGTGTATCCGTCGCCGTTACAGTCCGACACGGCATCGGACGGATCGTCTGGATTCAGGCCGTATTTGATTTCCCATGCATCGGGCATACCGTCGCCATCGGTATCTACACGGGGTGTGCCGTTATATTCGGGCAATCCGCCTACCTGACGGATATCTGTAATAATACCTTGTTTGTAGGAATCGGCAGGAAGTCTTCTCCTGACATATTTCGTGTCGAACTCATAGTCGGATGCATTGGCCACATAGAAAGGCTTGCCTGTTCTTACCGTTCTGACGATACGCTCATCCACGGCGTCACGTCCGGGGAAGTTCGCTCCCACGTTGTCCAGCACGAACCGGTAGGCTTCTTTTGCATTCATAATGGTAACGGGCGGCATAGGCATAGCCTCATCCACGCGGATCTGCGCTTCGAACCGTCCGGCATCTGAGCCGTCATAGACCTGTACCCCACCGTTCCAGTTGTTCTTTGTTACATGAGGATATCCTTCGGTTATATTGCCGTTCACATAAACCTTGCCAAAGGTATCCGGCTTGTTCCTGTCACGACTGGATTCCGGCTTCAGAATACGGTGGGCGACCGGTTTGTCTTTCGGCGTGACAGGCCCCGGCTTAAAGTAGTTGTTGATAATGTTGTAGAAGCTCTTCTCGTCTCCTCCGTCGACCGAGCGGTTCCACCAGTTGAACACCACATTGTTGACAAAGTTGAAGTCGCCATCCATGCCTACCGAAGCATTACGGCTGATGTTGCAAGCAAACAGGTTACGGGCGAACATGCTGTTATGTCCGCCGATCGTTGCTCCAAAAGCATGGTTATAACAATCGAGCGCTTCGGTAAACGCCGAATTCTGAATGGTTATATTCACCGTAGGAAGTTTCAGGCCATAACCGTCTTCGGAGCGGTTATAGACATGACGGTACATGGACATATTTTCGTCCAACCCCCAACTGGAAGAACAGTGGTCGATCATGATATTACCCACCCCATTACCACCCAGAGCGTCGTCACGGCGGTTCACGTCCTGTGCTCCGCGGCGGAAACGCATGTGGCGGATAATCACGTCATGCGTGTCGATAAGAAAACTTTCGCCGGTCACACAAACCCCGTCACCGGGAGCGGTCTGTCCGGCAATAGTGATATAAGGGGCACGAACATGAACGGGCGTCTTCAGACGGATAATACCGGCCACATTAAATACGACGATACGCGCGCCTCCCGTTTCGCAGGCTTCACGTAATGTGCCGGGGCCTTCATCTTCCAGTGAGGTTACCACAAGGACTTTACCGCCACGCCCGCCGGCAGTGTACATTCCTCCCCCTTCAGCGCCGGGGAAGGCAGGAATACCGGCCTTCGACAAATCTTCCGGTCTGGAGGCCCAGGGTTTATAAGGGCGGCCCCTGCCGGCCTCTTCCATTACGACAGGCAACGCTTTCTCCCAGGCTATGTCCGATTTACGCCCGATCTCCGCATCACGGCGCGCGCCTTCCGCCTTTACATCTTCAGGGATAACGGGATATTGTGCAAACAAGGGTAAACAGACGACTGCACATCCCAAGGCAACCATCATCTTTTTCATGTAGTCCATAAGAATAATCTGTTTGTTTAAAACCAGGACGCCCTGACATCTGTTTTGTACCCTGCTAACAGGAAAAATTCACCTGGAGCCGATATATTCTTTCTATTTCTTTACCGGTCTATCCGGGTTTACTGTTCCATCAAATGCTTAGTATCTTAATGTCATATCCGATAAAGAGACCGCTTTCGATAACGCCCGTTATCTCCTTTATCTCTTTTTCCATGGCGCGATGGATAGAATCGAACCGGGCGTCGAGAACAAAGTTTCCATTCTCCGTGAAGACCGGGCCGTCTTTCCCTTTGGCCATACGTAACATGACTTTAGTGGCGCCTAACGCTTTCAGACGTTCTTCCACATAAAGCAAGGCGGCGGGAAAGACTTCGACGGGAACGGGGAATCCGGAGCCTAAACGATCGACGAACTTCGATTCATCGACAATGATAAAGGTTTCCTTGCTGTTGGCAATCAGCAGTTTCTCTTTAAACATGGCTCCACCACGTCCTTTGATTAAACTCTTTTCCGGATCGACTTCATCGGCGCCGTCGAATGTCCAATCGGGTTTCTTTTCCCACAACGTGGTCTGGGGAATGCCGAGTTGCGTACAGGTCATAGACAATTCCACGGAAGCGGGAATAACCTGTACATTCAGTTTTTCTTCCTTTATACGCCTGGCCATAGCCAGTGTAGCCACATAAACAGTAGAACCCGAACCTATTCCGATTACGTCTCCGTCTTTCATTTTCGAAGCGATACCGGCAGCCACACGTTCTTTTCCTTCACGGTTGATTATCTCATCCGACCATTGCAAATCCCGGATAATCGTGTCTTTCCATTCCATAATTAATGCCTGTAATGATTTAGCTTAAAATGACAAGACAAAGGTAAGCATTTTTAGTGACAATACAGTACGCCGGGCGTACTGCTTAGGCAGGTATGCCCCTATGGGGGCGAATAGTCTTCTTTTCCTTTTCCCCGCACCTCTGTGTTTAAAAAGATCAAAGCGAAGCCTCTGCGTGTATCGGGATTGACGGTCTATGGGTACGGTTCAGCATACTGTGGGCGATAGAAACATGCAGGATATCTTAAGTTTGATTTTAAACCGATTAAACGGTTCGTTCCGAAACAATTCGCGTCTTTTCAACGTTCTATATTCGAACGTTTAATAAAGTGATAAGATTATGAAGTACATTTGCACAGTATGTGAGTATGTTTATGATCCGGAAACAGGTGATCCGGATAGTGGTATTGAACCCGGAACTGAGTTTGAAGATATACCGGAAGATTGGGTATGTCCTATCTGTGGGGTCGGCAAAAGCGACTTTGAACCTGTGGAATGAGTTAAGGGTTAAGAGTTGAGAGTCAGTTCTGACTTTCAACTCTCAACTTATACTTTCAACTCTCAACTCAACTCCCAACTCTCCACTTAACTTTCAACTCTCGACCGTCAGGCGTGTTTTCTTTCTTTGATGATGTCGCTACCGGCTTCAACTACATTTACTACATAGTCGCCCAGTTTTTCACATTCCGCAATGATGTCCATGTAGTAAACTCCCATTTGGTAATCATATTGTTTGTTGTTTACGTTCAGGATGTTCTGGTTTTTGAGTTGATTACGATAGTTGTTCATTTCATTTTCAATGTTATAGGTTTTGTTGATGTCGACGGTTTGATGTTCCGGCTTTGAGAGGGCGAGGATCATTTGCGTTAAGGCGTCATCGACCAGGCGCATCATGGAATAGATGTGTTCTGTTTGTCCTTCTGTGAAGTCGATATTGGCCTGCCGTTTCCGGTTGAGTGTCCGGGCCAGGTTGAAGCAACTGTCTCCGATGCTTTCTATTTCGGTCACTTCGCGAAGCATGGCGCGGATCTGCAGTTTACTTTCGGAGCTCAGGCGGCCTTCCGAAACCTGGTTCAGATAGTTGGCGATTTCTATTTCCATGTTATCGCTTATGTTTTCGTACTTTTCGATCCGGCTGAAGAGTTTGTTGAACTCATCGTCTTTCTCTTTTCCGAGCAGGTCTTTGGTCATGGTGAACATGCGCTGTGTGCGTTCGGCGTACAGTTCAATTTCCTTGTGCGCCTGCAGGATGGAGAGTTCTGCGGTGGAGAGCATGCCTCCTGTGATGAAGCGCAGGCGATATTCTTCTTCCTCTTCTTTCTGAGGGATTATCAGGCGGACGGTTTTTTCTATCAGCTTGTTTGCCCAGATCAGTATACATACGTTGCAGATGTTGAAGGCTGTGTGGAAGCCTGACAGTTTGTAGGATACGGCGACTTCTTCCGAGTCGGGGTGCATGTATGTGTCTACAAACCAGGATACGGCGTCTGTGAAAAAGGTAAATATCGTCAGTACCCAGACTACGCCGAATATGTTGAATACGAGGTGCGCCAGGGCGGCGCGTTTGGCCTGGTGGTTGGCGGTCAGTGCGGCCAGGTTGGCTGTTATGGTGGTGCCGATGTTTTCCCCCAGCACGAGCGCGGCTCCCAATTCGTAGCTGATCCAGCCGTTGGCGCACATGATCAGGGTGAGCGCCATGGTTGCCGCTGAGGCTTGTACGATCATGGTCAGGAGGGTTCCGATAAAGAGGAACAGGAGGATGGAGAGGAATCCCATGCCGGTGTAGTTCTGGACAAAGGCCAGCATTTCGGGGTTCCGGCTCAGGTCGGGGGCGTTGTCTTTCAGGAGGGCGAGGCCCATGAAGAGGAAGGAGAAGCCGAAGATAAATTCTCCGACGGACTTCCGGGAGCTTTTGTTTGAGAATATGAGGGGCAGGGCCAGGGCCAGGAAAGGCAGGGCAAAGACAGACATGTCTACTTTGAAGCCGAAGACGGATATGATCCAGGCTGTGACGGTGGTGCCGATGTTGGCGCCCATGATGACGCTGATGGATTGGGAGAGGGTCAGCAGGCCGGCGTTAACGAAGCTGACGACCATGACGGTGGTGGCCGAGGAGGACTGGATGAGTGCGGTGATTGACATTCCTGTGAGTACTCCGGTGAGCCGGTTGGTGGTCATGGCGGTCAGGATTCCCCGGAGTCTGTCTCCTGCGAGTTTCTGGAGGCCTTCGCTCATGATCTTCATTCCGTAGAGGAAGAGGCCTAATGAACCTGTGAGCTTTAATAAATCATAAAAAGAGTATTGCATCTACGATTAATTTGATGGTTTTAAGTGATTTAATTACATTTATCCGCATTACAAATTTATCTGCAAGGAGGGATGAAACAAGTGTTACGGATTTATTGCAAAAATAGTAATATTTATAAAGAATTTCCTGTTGGGACGTTACTTTTGGACATTTACAGGGGTTTTAATCTTGATTTGCCTTATCCGCCGGTCAATGCCAGGGTGAATAACCGTACGGAGGGGCTGACGTTCAGGGTGTATAATAATAAGGATGTGGAGTTTGTGGATGTCAGGGACTCGTCGGGCATGCGTACGTATGTGCGTTCTTTGTGTTTTGTGCTGTACAAGGCGGTCCGTGAGTTGTATCCTGAGGGTAAGTTATTGTTGGGGCATCCGGTGTCTAAGGGTTATTTTTGCGATTTGCAGATCGGCCGGCCGGTTGAGCCGGATGATGTGGCGCGGATCAAGGCGCGGATGGGGGAGATCATTGCCGGGGACTTGCGTTTTTTGCGGGTGGAGTGTCATACGGCTGAGGCGGTAGAGGTTTTCAGGGCGCAGGGCATGGAGGATAAGGTGAAGTTGCTCGAGACGTCGGGTTCGTTATATACGTATTATTACAGGTTGGGGGATACGGTTGATTATTATTATGGGAGTTTGCTGCCGAGCACGGGACACATCCGTTTGTTCGACCTGATGGGGTATCATGGGGGGATGTTGCTTCGTGTCCCGAGCCGGAGGAATCCGGATGTGCTGGAGGAGTTGGCGGAGCAGGAAAAGATGTTCGAGGTTTTCAAGGAGTATCGCAGATGGGGTCATATCCTGGGGGTTGGTAACGTGGGGGATGTGAACAGGGCGTGCCTGGAGGGGCGTGCAACGGAGTTGATCAATATCGCCGAGGCGTTGCAGGAGAAGAAGATCGCTCAGATAGCCGATATGATCTACCACCGGGGGGCGGATGGCGAGGGGGTCAGGCTGGCGCTCATTGCGGGGCCTTCTTCGTCGGGGAAGACGACTTTCAGCAGAAGGTTGTCCGTGCAGTTGATGGCGACGGGGCTGAAGCCTTATCCGCTTTCGCTGGACAATTATTTCGTAGACCGGGAGCAGACGCCGCTCGACGAGTCGGGCAACTATGACTTTGAGTCTTTGTATGCGTTGGACCTGAAGCTCTTCAATGATCAGTTGAGGGCTTTGTTGCAGGGGGAGGAGGTGGAGTTGCCGTCTTTCAACTTTACGACGGGGAAAAGGGAGTACAGGGGCGAGAGGTTGAAGACGGACGGGAATACGATACTGGT
>JAIRNG010000079.1 GCA_031258135.1 Mediterranea sp. (in: CFB group bacteria) | reverse complement strand
CGTTGACTTATTTGAATATTACGTTGAGATATTTAGTGAGATCGCCAATCTGCTTTCCGATTTGCAGGCAGCTTTTTGATTTTTGCAGGCAGCTTTTTGAAATTTGCAGGCAGCTTTTTAGATTTTGCAGGCAGCTTTTTTGGGTTTGCAGGCAGCTTTTTCTTTACCTGTATTCTGTTTACCTGTTTTTCATTATCGTACGTTTAATGAGCGCAAAACAGCAAGTTCATAAATACATATATAAATGTGGGTTGTTCATGATGTGATATCACCGATAGCCTTATAAAGTTGTTTTGTTAAATGTTATTTTGTATCTGAAGCCCCATTCAATCAAGCGCGATCCGATGGGGCTTCTTCTTTTTTGTTTTGCGTTGGATATGGTAAAAGGACACGGATTTCACGGATGACGCGGATCTTAAAACACGGATTTTTTAATGAACGCATTGCGGCGAAGGCCGGCGCATTATTTTTTTACCTTGCCGTTTTTTTGAGAAGAAAGTCCGCAAAACAAAAAAAGAATTGTATCTTCGTCGTGTAAACAACAAAATGTTTAACTCTTAAAATTTAGAATGTTTATGGTACGGATGCTCATTCATACATTCAAATCTGAATTGCTGAAACTTTCCGGATTGCCGGAACACTAACTCCCCACAGTATGAACAGGATTATAACCTTCACAGTTTTATTTCTTCTCTTATTCTTTATAAGAGACATGAAAGCATGTACATCCGCAATCATAACCGGAAAATTAACCCCCGATGGACGCCCGCTGCTATGGAAACATAGAGATACATCCGAATTGAATAACCGGATAGAGCATTTCAAAGGTTCCGGCTATAGTTTTATCGCCCTTGTAAATAGCCCGGATAAAGGCGGAATTATTTGGAGCGGAACGAACAGCGCCGGCTTTTCCATCATGAATACCGCATCCTATAATTTAAAAGACGACGATATAAAAGAGATGGATAAAGAAGGAGAACTGATGTATAACGCTTTATCCGTCTGCAAAAATCTCACAGATTTCGAAGCCTTTCTCGATCAGCATCCACGCCCCATGAGAGTGGAAACCAATATCGGCGTAATAGACGCTGAAGGCGGAGCCGCCTATTATGAAATTAACAACACGGAATGGACCAAATTAGACGTCAATGACCCGAAAATAGCCCCACATGGTTTTCTGGTGGTCACCAACTTTTCTTATACCGGAAGAATCGATGAAGGTATGGGCTATATACGCTACAACAATGCGCAAAAAATAATCTTGGATAAGATATCCGTTTCCGGACACGCAATAACCCCCCAATGGATATTCAATGGACTGTCGCGTTCATTCTACCACTCTTTACTTAACATTGATTTAAAGACGGATCTGGAAAAAGCGAGTCATAGCGGCTGGTTCATTGATCAGGATTTCATACCCAGGTACAGTTCATCTGCATCCATCGTGATACAAGGAGTGAAACCTCACGAAAACCCGGAATTAACCGTTATGTGGACTATACTCGGATATCCTCCTTTAGGCATAGCGGTTCCTCTTTTTGAAAAAAGCGGCGACCGGATCCCATCATTTATGACCAAAACCCAAACATCGGCAAACAGTGAGCTATGTGATTGGACACTCCATCAGAAAAAAGAGGTTTTCACAAACAGAAGAGGGAGCGGACCGAAGTATTTTAATGCCGCAAAATTGTTTAATGAGTCAGGCGCAGGGTATACGCAAAGAATTGCAATCAGTGAGGATTATATATTTTCCACTTTCGTAAAACACATGGAAAACTGGAGAGAAACAGGAGTAAACCTTAAAGAGCTAAACTTTTTTTATGCAGATATATACCCTAAAATTAAATCCACTTATTCATCACTTCCGGAATAGCCTCAGCAACTGTCTTCTTCGCTAAAACCGAAACGCACAATGCAAATTAATAAATATATTTCCAAACATATCTAAATTTCTGTTTCCGATATTAAAATAAAAACTACCTTTGCTCATAGTTATCCGGAAATCTAAAACGAAATCATGCCGGTAACGGGTTACAAACCCTCTTTTGTATCATAATATGTTCACTAAATAATAAAGCAGTATGAGAAAAGCACTACTCTTAACGATTATTCTATGTTGTTCCCTCTCTTCGTATGCACAACAGAAAAGTGTTATTGTCGGTGCGGAACAAACGGCGGCTTATTTCCCTGTCCTGAAGAATAAACGGATCGCCATTTTCTCCAATCATACCGGCAGGATTGGCGATAAGCACTTGCTGGATGTCCTGTTGGAAAATAAATTCAATGTTGTAGCCATCTTCTCTCCCGAACATGGTTTCCGGGGAGACGCCGATGCAGGTGAACATGTATCCGGTTCGGTTGACGCAAAGACCGGTGTCCCGATCCTTTCCTTATATGACGGCAAGCTCGGCAAGCCCGGTGACGAGTCCATGCGCAAATTCGATTTACTCATCGTAGACATACAGGATGTAGGCCTGCGCTTTTACACGTACTATGCGTCCATGGTACGGTTAATGGATGCCTGCGCGGAATACAACCGGAAAATGTTGATCCTGGACCGTCCCAATCCGAACGGACATTATGTAGACGGTCCGCTGTTAGATATGAAATATAAATCCGGAGTAGGCTGGCTGCCTATACCCGTAGTACATGGAATGACTTTAGGCGAGTTGGCCCTGATGGTCAATGGTGAAAAATGGCTTCCGGCTTCCCGCGTATGCGACGTTACAGTGATCACGTGCAAGAACTATACACACCAAACACTGTACCGTCTACCCATCGCCCCATCGCCAAATCTTCCGGATATGAAGTCCATCTATCTCTACCCGTCCACCTGCTACTTCGAAGCAACCCCGGTAAGTCTGGGTCGCGGAACTTCCTTGCCGTTCCAGGTCTATGGACATCCCAACATGCAGGGATACAGCTACAGTTTCACCCCAAGAAGCATACCCGGCGCCAAGAATCCGCCACAGTTAGACAATCTTTGCCACGGCGTTAACCTCAGCGGACTGCCGGATGAAGAGATATGGAAAAAAGGCATCGACCTGAGCTATGTGATCGACGCTTACCGGAATTTGAACTTGGGCGATCATTTTTTCCGCCCATTCTTTGAATCACTCATCGGAACCGACTATGTTCGCAAGATGATCAAAGAAGGCAAAAGCGCCGGCGAGATCAAAGCAATGTGGAAAGATGACGTGGAGAAATTTAAAACGCAACGTAAACCATACCTGTTGTATGAAGAATAAATATAGCTTAATACACATGAAATCTATTCGTATATTTCTGTTGCTGACACTTAACTGCCTGCCCCTGCAGGTAGCCGTGTCGCAGGCCCTGCCACCGGAAATACAAACCGGTATCGGCGATTATCTGACCGGTTATTCCCGGAAAGAGATTTCCGCAGGAAAGATCAGGATCGATTCTGTCGCCGTCGAAGGTAAAACACTTCTTCTCTTTGCCGGCATAAATTGTTCATACATCCCATTCCGCGAAGAGAATACAGAAGAAATATATAAAGGTGTAAGAGCGCTGCTCCCCCGGGAATATGCAAGCCACAAACTTCAGATCATTACAGATAGACATGCCATTGAAGAATTAATACCGCTGGCGCTGCGTACGAAAAGGGATAAGCGGTTAAAGACGTTCAGTCATAAAGCAGGGAATCCGTTAATTACCCGCCTTTCCGTACCGTATACCCCCAAGTATGGTTTACAGAACAGGCACATTGCTTTGTGGCAAAGCCACGGTTATTATTATGAACCAAAACTGACCCGTTGGGAATGGCAACGCGCACGGATATTCCAGACGGTGGAAGATTTGTATACACAAAGTTTCGTGCTGCCCTATCTGGTTCCCATGTTGGAAAATGCAGGTGCCAATGTGCTCATGCCGAGGGAACGGGATACACAGACAGCCGAAATCGTCATAGACAATGACGGTTGCCGTAATAACTCCTGCTACACCGAAAGAACGGGCGATAAACGTTGGCATACGGGAGAAGGAGATGGATTCGCCCACTTACGCGATCGATACATCCATTTCGAAAATCCATTCAGGGAAGGCTCCTACCGCGTCACCGAAACCATCAGGAAAGGAAAAGAAAGTTATGCCGAATGGATACCGGAAATCCCGTCCGAAGGATATTATGCCGTTTATGTATCCTACAAGACGGTCTCAAACAGTACGGACGACGCGCTTTATACCGTACATCATAAAGGAGGAACATCCCGGTTCTCCGTCAACCAGCAAATGGGTAGCGGCACATGGATATACCTCGGTCACTTCAGATTCGGGGAAGGGAGAAGCGACGCCAATAAGATTGTCTTAAGCAATAAATCGTCCAAGGCAGGCCGTGTGGTTACAGCCGACGCCATTAAAATAGGGGGAGGCTATGGCAACATAGCCCGCCGTATTGCGGAAGACGGAACGGCAACCGAAAACATCAGGAGTTCCGATGTCGTAACGCCTGTAGAAGCGAAACAACTATCCCAGGCGGACTATCCTTACGAGACGAGCGGCTACCCGAGGTTCACCGAAGCCGCCCGGTACTGGATGCAATGGGCAGGCATACCCGACAGCATTTACTCCGAAAGCAAAGGTAAAAATGATTATACGGACGACTATAAATCACGTGGCAGCTGGGTCAACTACTTGGCAGGAGGTTCTGCGGTCCATCCGAACGGGAGCGGACTAAATATACCCGTCGATATGGCTTTCGCATTCCATTCGGATGCGGGAACAACCCTTAACGATTCGATCATTGGCACACTGGGTATCTTCTACACCAACGTTTATGATGAAGTATATGCCAATGGAACATCCCGTTACGCCGCCCGTGACCTGACCGATCTGATTCAAAGTTATATTGTAAACGACATCCGTGCGTTATACGAACCGAACTGGAGCCGCCGGGGGATGTGGAATCAATCCTACTACGAAGCCCGCGTACCCCGCGTTCCGACGATGCTCCTGGAACTGTTATCGCATCAGAATTTCGCCGATATGCGCTACGGCATAGATCCGCGCTTCCGTTTCACCGTGAGCCGCTCGATCTATAAAGGCATGCTACGTTTTATCTGCTCACAATACGGTCAGGAATACATTGTACAACCACTTCCTGTAGACCATATCAGCTTGCAGTTCATTGATGAGAACGAGGTAGAACTGACCTGGCAACCGGTAGACGATCCGTTGGAACCCACAGCGAAAGCAAAAAAATACATAGTCTATACCCGCATCGGCGATAACGGTTTTGACAACGGTGTTGCGGTAAGCTCAAACTCCTATCGCGCCGCACAAGCGCCCGGCCTCATCTACAGCTACAAGGTGACCGCGCTGAACGATGGAGGAGAAAGTTTCCCATCCGAAATCCTTTCCGCCGCCAGAGCCTTCAATGAAAAAGGCACTGTATTGGTTATTAACGGATTTGACCGGATCTCCGCGCCGGACGATTTCGTCGCCGGCGATATTGCCGGATTCTCCGACGCCACAGACCACGGAGTGCCCTATAAAGAAGACATCAGTTATATCGGAAGCATGAAAGAGTTCCGCCGCTCCGTTCCCTGGATGGACGACGACGCTTCCGGATTCGGAGACAGCCATGCCAATTACGAGACCATGGTTATCGCCGGAAACACATTCGATTATCCGGCAATACATGGCTCAAGTATTCTGAAAGCCGGATACTCATTCGTATCATGCAGCAATGAAGCCATTGAAAAGAAAGCGGTTGACCTGAACGGTTATAAGTTCGTTGACCTGATATTGGGAAAACAACGCCAGACAAAGACCGGAAGGGGTGGCGTCGTACCGCTCACATTCAAGACATTCGGCAAAGAGATGCAGGAAGCCATTTCAGCATACTGCCAATCGGGCGGTAACATCTTTGTTTCGGGCGCCTTCGTGGGTTCGGACCTGTGGGATAACCCCGAAGCCGGCAAGGAAGACAAAAATTTCGCTACGGACATATTGAAATACAAATGGCGTGTGAGACAGGCCGCAGTCACAGGAAACGTTAAAAGCGTAGCCTCCCCTTACAAAGCGTTCTCCGGTAACTATCAATACTACCATGAGCTTAATCCGGACGGCTACGTAGTGGAATCACCCGACGGCATCGTACCTGCAGATGAAAAAGCATACACCGTATTCCGGTATTCGGAAAACAACATCAGCGCCGGGGTGGCTTATAAGGGAGCATACAAAACGTGCGTATTGGGTTTCCCTTTCGAAGCCATACGCCGGGCGAACGAAAGAGATGAACTTATGAAAGCCGTCCTGACCTTTTTCAACGAATAACCGTATAAAATGAACGAACCACATCCTGCAATGAAGATCATGAAAAGATATATCCTGCTTGCGACATTCGTCCTTTCGCTACCGGCAATATGCGCAGCACAGTTTCGTTTCGCCCTGATCACAGACCTGCACATCACCAAGACCGGACCGGCGGCGGAAGATTTGCAAAAGGCCGTAAACCAGATCAACGCGACCGGCAACCTGGACTTTGTTCTCGTTACGGGAGACATAACCGAGGAGGGAGACCGGGAGTCGTTGAAGAAAGCAAAATCAATCCTTGACCGGCTGAAACTCAACTACCATATCATTCCCGGCAACCATGAAACCACCTGGTCGGAATCGGGCATGACCGCTTTCGGAGATATTTTCGGCGGCGAGCGTTTCAGGTTCGAGCACAAAGGCTTCCTTTTCCTCGGATTCAATACCGGACCATTCATCCGCATGGCGGACGGTCACGTTGCACCGCAAGACATCAGTTGGTTAAAAGAAGAGCTGAAATCCTACGGAAAGGAAAAACCGGTTATCATCGTCACGCACTACCCGCTAAAGGAAGATGTGGATAATTGGTACGACGTTACCGACGCCATACGCCCTTATAACATCCGCATGGTCGTTGGCGGACACTATCACGCCAATCACCGGTACAGCTACGATGGTATCCCCGGTTTCCTGAACCGCTCCACACTCCGTGGAAAAGAAGCAGCCGGAGGTTACTCCATTTACGGCATCACCCCCGATTCGATTCTCGTCTATGAACACAATATCGGGGCGGAACCCCGGCAATGGGCTTCTCTGTCGTTGACCAAGAAGTATTACGACGAAAAAGGATCACCCGGTAAATACCCGGACTTTTCCGTCAACAAGGAGTATCCGCAAGTAAAGCCCGCCTGGCTGGTGCAAACCGGAGCAGGCGTTTACTCTTCACCCGCGGTGCTTGGCGAACGGGTTTATGTGGGCAATGATATGGGCTATTTAACCTGCTATAAACTAAAAGACGGCAAAAAGCTGTGGGACTTCAAAGCAGATCATCGAATTGTCGGTACGCCTGCCGCCCACGAAAATGTTGTTGTATTCGGGTCTGCCGATAAAAACATCTATGGACTTAACGCCGAAACCGGCAAACAACTATGGAAGATAACCGCCGCCGAACCCGTACTCGGCGCAGTAACCATCAGCGGCGACATCGCCTATATCGGCGCGAGCGACCATACATTCCGTGCAATCCATATTCACACCGGGAATGTGGTATGGGCATACGACCGGGTGACAGGCTACATCGTAACCAAACCGCTCGTGGAAGGAAACAAAGTCATCTTCGGCGCCTGGGACAATACGCTGTACGCACTCGATAAACAAACGGGCAAAGAACTGTGGAAATGGACAGGAGGGCTGACCCGCATGCACTTCTCCCCTGCCTCGGTATGGCCGGTAGCGGCATACGGCAAAGTGTTCATCACCGACCCGCAACGTGCATTGACCGCTATAAACATCGAGACAGGCGAAACCATCTACCGCACATTCCAATCGGCAGTACGCGAAACCATCGGGCTGTCCGAAGACAAAGAACGCATCTACAGCAAAACGATGAACGACAGCATCGTGTGCTTCTCTACAATGACCGATACGCCCAAACAGCTATGGAGTTCCAACGTCGGTTTCGGATATGAGCATGCTCCATCCATGCCTGTCGAAAAAGACGGCGTTCTGTTCGGAAGCGCCAAGAACGGACTGATGTTCGCCCTGGAGGCTAAAACAGGCA
Organism: Mediterranea sp. (in: CFB group bacteria); assembly: GCA_031258135.1. Lineage (GTDB taxonomy): Bacteria > Bacteroidota > Bacteroidia > Bacteroidales > Bacteroidaceae > Bacteroides. Next base: position 16,976 of record JAIRNG010000079.1, on the reverse strand, counting down.
ACGTGATCTGGAAACATAAAGTCGGAAATTCACTCATCAGCACGGTTGTTCCACTCAGTAGCAACAACCTGTTGTTCACCGCAACAGGAGGAGAAGTAGGGCTGCTGACCCGTCAATCGACGCATGAAAAAGAGCCGGAAGTCGACTGTTGGAGCTTTACACAACGTGGAAAAGCTAAAAAAGGCGACTGTTTAACATTTACACAACGTGGAAAAGCTAAAAAGTCGACTGTTGGAGCTTTACACAACGTGGAAAAGCTAAAAAAGGCGACTGTTGGAGCTTTACACAACGTGGAAAAGCTTAAAAAGTCGACTGTTGGAGCTTTACACAACGTGGAAAAGCTAAAAAAGTCGACTGTTGGCACTTTACACAACGTGGAAAAGCTAAAAAAGTCGACTGTTGGCACTTTACACAACGTGGAAAAGTTAAAAAGTCAACTGTTGGCACTTTACACAACGTGAAAAAGCTAAAAAAGTCGACTGTTGGAGCTTTACACAACGTGGAAAAGCTAAAAAGTCGACTGTCGGAGCTTTACACAACGTGGAAAAGCTAAAAAAGTCGACTTTAGATATTTAGACACGGATTACACGGATTACACGGATTATGAAACACGGATTTAATTTTAGATACGGATTTAATTTTGGACACGGATTTAATTTTGGACGCGGATTACGCGGATTACACGGATTATTCTTTTAATAATCCGTGTCTAAAACTAAATCCGTATTTCAGAATCCGTGTAATCCGTGTAATCCGTGTCTAAAATTAAAGTTGAAATAAAAAAAATAAAAACGATCTGATGAAAATCAAAGTAAACGGCTTCATTCCTTATGCGGATGCGGCACAAGCAGAAAAAACAGTAAAAGGTTTATGGGAAACCGGCCGGATAAACAAAATCTATCTATTGGCAACCGAAGCCAATTGTAAGCCTCTGGACGGATGTGAAATCATACCTGTGTCAGCTCTGAACGCAAGCGGCACAATGAAAGCGATTGCCGCCAGGGCCGATGCTCCCTATACATTTCTGTATACCAAATACTCCTCGCTGGAACTCGGCTACTTCGCGTTAGAGCGCATGATCCGGATCATGGAAGACACCAATGCCGGAATGGCGTATGCCGACCATTACCGGATTGTGGACGAAACCAAAACCAACGCCCCGGTGATAGACTATCAATTCGGCAGTCTGCGTGATGACTTCAATTTCGGTTCAGTCCTGTTATACAAGTCAGAGGCTTTCAGGGATGCGGCAAGCCGCATGAAAGCCGACTACCGGTTTGCCGGCCTGTACGACCTTCGCCTGAAGCTGTCCCAAAAAGAACCGTTGGTTCACATCAACGAATACCTCTACTCGGAAATAGAACTCGACACCCGTAAGAGCGGCGAGAAGATATTCGATTATGTAGACCCCAGGAACAGGGGGGTGCAAATCGAAATGGAACAAGCCTGTACCGAACATCTGAAAGAGATCGGCGGCTATCTGGAACCTGAGTTCAAGCCTATTGAGTTCAGCGCGGGCGACTTCGGGTGCGAAGCGTCTGTGATCATTCCCGTGCGTAATCGTATCCGCACCATCGAAGATGCGATCAGGTCTGTGCTCAATCAGAAAACGACATTCGGATTCAACCTCATCATTATAGATAATCACTCCACCGACGGCACCACAGAAGCCATACGGAAATATGCCACCGACAAACGTCTTATTCACATTATCCCGGAACGTGACGATTTAGGTATCGGTGGTTGCTGGAATACCGGAATACATCATCCCGAATGTGGAAAGTTCGCCGTACAGCTGGACAGCGACGACGTATATAAAGATGAGAATACGCTGCAAATCATGGTCGACGCTTTCTACGAACAAAACTGCGCTATGGTGGTCGGCACCTATATGATGACCGACTTTGACATGGAAATGATTCCTCCCGGCATCATCGACCATAAAGAATGGACACCGGAAAACGGACGTAACAATGCACTGCGTATTAATGGCTTAGGCGCTCCGCGTGCATTCTATACCCCCGTACTGCGTGAGATCAATGTTCCGAACACCAGCTATGGCGAGGACTATGCACTTGGATTGAACTTCTCCCGTCAGTACCGGATCGGACGTGTATATGATGTCGTATATTTGTGCCGCCGTTGGGATGACAATTCGGATGCATCGTTAGACATTGTGAAGATGAACAGCCATAACAGCTATAAAGACAGAATACGTACCTGGGAATTACAAGCGCGGATTAGGGAAGGAAAGCGACAAAGCCTCACCCCAAACAGCCTCACCCCCAGAACCAACAGCCTCACCCCAAACAGCCTCACCCCGGCCCTCTCCAAAGGAGAGGGGGAAGGAAAGCGACAAAGCCTCACCCCAGCCCTCTCCAAAGGAGAGGGGGAAGGAAAGATACCTTATTATAATATAAATGATAGATAATGAAACTGAAAGATAGATATATTCCCAGTCCATATCCTGTTCAACAAGCGGTCGAGCGTCTCTTCTCCCTCACCTTTGGAGAGGGCCGGGGTGTGGGTGTTGGGGGTGAGGCTGTTGGGGGTGAGGCTGGGTCTGGGGGTAAGGCTTCTTATAAAACATTCGAGGTTGGGGATTGCATGTATAAAGTACAATTCAATCCTGCACGCATCACCTCCTCTGCGGCAAAGGTAGACCCAACATCCATTCGGGAACGGAAATGCTTCCTCTGTCCGGCCAACCTGCCCCCGGAACAAAAAGGTGTGCCGTTCAAGGACAACTACATGATACTTGTCAATCCGTTCCCGATCTTTCCCCGTCATCTGACCATACCGGACATCCGACATGCCAGCCAGCGTATTCTTCCACGTATAGGTGACATGCTGGACCTGGCGGAAGCGTTGGACGATCTCATCATCTTCTACAATGGCCCCAAATGCGGTGCATCAGCCCCCGATCATGCCCATTTTCAGGCAGGCAACAAGGGCTTCCTGCCTATTGAAGAAGAATGGAAATACAAGAAAGCAGGAAAAATTGTTGATTACGGAAAAGCCTTCCTGTCGTTCCTGGACGATGCCCCCCGTGCTACATTGGTTATTGAGGCCGAAAGCAAGTGCGATGCAGTAGCCCTGTTCAGGATCGTTTATGATTCAATGGAGCTGAAACCGGGTGACGACGAGCCTATGATGAACGTACTGGCCTGGTATGAAGAGAGTAAATGGATTGTCTGCATCTTCCCAAGGGAACTGCACCGCCCGTCGTGTTATCGTTCCGAAGGAGACAAAAACATCCTGATAAGTCCGGCCTCCGTAGATATGGGAGGGGTATTTATCACTCCTATGGAGAAAGATTTCGATAAAATCACAGCAAGAGACATCCATGAGATTTTAAGCGAAGTCTGTATCGCTCCGGAAAAATTCCATGGCTTGAGACAACAGATAAAAAAACAATTATTATCAGCGGTTGCGGCGCGCAGCGAAGTTTAAACTTAATCTTGAACAACGATCATGACAGAACCTGAAATCAGTGTAGGCATCCTTTTCGAGTCACGGATTGAATTCGTGCTTCTCACTCCTTACCGTATGAACGGCGAAGAAGTAAGAGGAAAACAAACCGTGGCCTATAGCGACGGGAGAGTGCTGTGGCAAGGCCGCCTGTATGAAGAATTATTATTCGAACCCGTCTGCGGAGAGCAAGCCGAATTTGAAATACTCGACGTGACTATTGGCATCAATTTCCATTGGGAACGCAAAGAAGATCAACGCTTCCGGGGAGCTTTCAAGGTGATCGTGGAAGACCGGAAACTCACCGGCATCAATGTCATATCCGTAGAAGATTACCTCACCAGCGTAATTTCATCCGAAATGAGCGCAACAGCATCATTAGAGTTACTCAAAGCGCATGCCGTAATCTCAAGGAGTTGGCTGTTGGCGAACATGACGAACACACACAGCCTCACCCCGAACAGCCTCACCCCGGCCCTCTCCAAAGGAGAGGGGGAAAGGGATACTGCTAAACAGTATTCTACTAAACAGTATTCTACTAAACAGTATTATCACACAGCAAATTGTGCCAGCTATGATTGTTTAAAAGAAAAACAAAAGAGATTAAAAGACAATCCTACTGAGGCAGAAAAAATAATGTGGAATCTGATTAGAAATAATCGGTTAGGAGAGAAATTCAGACGCCAATATATTATATCTGATTATATTGTTGATTTCGTTTGTCTATCTCAAAAGCTAATTGTTGAAATTGATGGAGAATATCACAATAATCCGGATCAAATAAAAAAAGACGAGGAGAGAACCTCCAAACTTAATCAATTAGACTTCAACGTTCTCCGGTTCACCAACAATGAAGTCATTAATAACCCTGAAAGCATTATACAGACTATCTCCTCCTCCCTCTCCTTTGGAGAGGGTCGGGGTGAGGCTTTTGGAGAGGGCCGGGGTGAGGCTGTTGGTTCTGGGGGTGAGGCTGTTCGGGGTGAGGCTTTAATTCGCTGGTATGAACGCTCCGACCACACCCGTTTCGATGTTTGCGCCGACGACCATTGCCAACGTTACCAAGGTATTACCCGCGCCTCGACGGAAATCGTCCGGCAAGCCATAGAAGCTACCCGCGGACAAGTTTTGCTGTACGATAATAAAATCTGTGACGCCCGCTTCTCCAAATGTTGCGGAGGAGCGTATGAAGAGTTCCGGAACTGCTGGGAGGACATCACATACCCTTATCTGGTTAAACAGCGTGACTATAAACCGGCCACCGGACTACCGGATCTAACCATCGAAGCAGAAGCGGAGAAATGGATACGGACCTCGCCCGAAGCATTCTGTAACACAACAGATAAAGCGATACTGTCGCAAGTGCTCAACAATTACGATCAGGAAACCATTAATTTCTACCGTTGGAAAGTAGAATACAGTCAAAGGGAATTATCGGAGTTGATACACCAGCGTTCGGGTATCGATTTCGGAGACATCCTCGACCTGATCCCCGTAGAAAGAGGAACATCCGGCCGGCTCGTGAAACTTAAAATCGTAGGGACCAGACGCACACTCATTATAGGAAAGGAACTGGAGATACGCCGTACGCTTTCTCCTTCCCATCTATACAGTTCCGCCTTTGTTGTCGATAAAGAATATATCGCAGACGGAACACCTGTCAGGTTCACCCTGACCGGCGCCGGATGGGGTCATGGAGTGGGACTATGCCAGATCGGCGCCGCCGTTATGGGTGAGAAAGGATACCCTTACGACGAAATCCTGTTGCATTATTATATAGGAGCCACTATTGAAAAACTATATTAAATACATACCATGAAAAGTAAAAAAATATCGCCCTGGGCGTGGATACCCAGTTTATATCTGGCAGAAGGATTACCTTACGTGGCCGTAATGACCATCTCGGTCATCATGTACAAACGTATGGGCGTCTCCAACACGGATATAGCCCTGTACACAAGCTGGCTATATCTTCCCTGGGTTATTAAACCGTTCTGGAGCCCGTTCGTCGATCTGCTAAAGACCAAACGCTGGTGGATCGTGACCATGCAATTACTCATTGGCGCAGGATTCGCCGGAATAGCCTTTACCATTCCGTTGCCCTTCTTCTTCCAGGCGACACTTGCTTTCTTCTGGCTGCTGGCATTCAGTTCTGCCACACATGACATAGCCGCCGACGGATTCTATATGCTGGGACTGGATACAAACCAACAAGCCATGTATGTCGGCATCCGGAGCACTTTCTACCGTGTGGCTACAATCATGGGACAAGGCGTCCTTATTATCCTTGCCGGTTTCTTCGAGAGTGTATCCGGGACCGAACCGCTGAAAATAAACATCGAAGTCAATCCTCAATACACCCAATCGACCCTATACCTGCCGGAGATGAACAGCACAGCCGGACAGGATGGAGAACTAAAATTTATATTGAACAGCAGTGTGATACAATTAGGAACAGGCGGGTTGGAAAAAGACAGCCTGGAGCTGTTCCTCAATTCCGTCATTACTCAAAACTATGAGAATGGTTTTATCCTGAAGAAAAACCTTCTCGGAGAGAATGAAGAAAACACACGTAAGGTCAAAAATGAAAGTTGGTGGACAGCATCTGTCTCCAAACCTTTGGGCGACTGGATAAGGAATAATTTCGGAGAAAAGCGTGAGACGGTGAATGAACTGAATAAAGCCGGCAATATCGCCATAGCAGCCGTGACGCTTTCTCAAAAACCGGAGGATGGCAAGGAAATGATCCTGAACACCTCCATGAACAGTGGAGATAAAAGTATATCATTAATCCATGGCGAGCGTTTATCATTCACCGGAACGAACTGGGACAAACCGGCCTATCTGGTATTCCAGGCCGACCCCAAACTGACGGTTGCCGCTTCTGCCGAATACAAAGGGCTATCCGGTAATATTCCATTTGCCTGGTCAATCACCTTCTTTGTATTGGCAGGTCTGTTTATTTTCTTCAGTTTCTATCATAAGATAGCATTGCCCAAGCCGGATTCCGACAAACTACATCCGCTTCTGACCACACAATCCATCGTAAAAGAATTTTCGGCCACCTTCGTTTCTTTCTTCAAGAAACCGCAAGCCGCCGTTGCTATATTCTTCATGCTTACTTTCCGTTTCTCGGAAGCGCAGCTATTGAAGCTGATCAATCCGTTCCTTCTCGATTCCCGGGACATCGGAGGGTTGGGACTGACAACGGGGGAAGTCGGTTTGGTATACGGTACTATCGGCATTATCGGGCTTACCCTTGGTGGTATTATCGGAGGGGTCGTCGCATCGAAGGGTGGATTGAAGAGATGGTTGTGGCCGATGACCCTCAGCATGTTACTGACCATCGCAACTTTCATGTACCTGAGTTTCACTCAGACCGGAAGCCTGTTGGTGGTCAATATATGCGTATTCGCCGAACAGTTCGGTTATGGATTCGGGTTCACGGCTTACATGCTCTACCTGATGTACTACTCGGACGGGGAACAGAAAACAGCACACTATGCTATCTGTACCGGATTCATGGCATTGGGAATGATGATCCCCGGAATGTTCGCCGGATGGTTGCAGGAATTATTAGGATACAATCATTTCTTCGTGTGGGTAATGATCTGTAGTATTATACCGATCATCGCCGTCGCCTTGCTGAAGATCGATCCTGATTATGGTAAGGCAAAAGAAAAACAGGAACAACTAAAAAAATAACTAATGCAGATCAGTAGTTCACATCCGGAGCTTTCGACGCACGTCGCAAAGGCAAAACATACCCATTTGGAGCTTTCGACGCACGTCGCAAAGGCAAAACATACCATGAAGAAGTTATTGTTTATTGCAGCTCTGTCCGGTCTGGTATTTACCACCGCATCTGCGCAAAGAATAAAGATAAAGACCGGCATCGAAGTCCTGAAAGAACAAAACTTCAACTGTCTGGAAGGTAAACGTGTCGGTCTGATCACCAACCCAACGGGAGTAGATAACCGGCTAAGATCAACGATCGACATCCTGCATGAGGCCCCGAATGTAAATCTGGTAGCCCTCTACGGGCCGGAACACGGAGTTCGCGGCGATGCCCATGCCGGAGACAAGGTGGAAAACGATTCCGACCCTTCAACAGGACTACCCGTACACTCCCTCTATGGAAAAACAAGAAAACCGACGCCCGAAATGCTCCGGGGCATTGACGTACTGGTTTATGACATACAAGACATCGGTTGCCGTTCGTTCACCTATATCAGCACTATGGGGCTGGCCATGGTGGCTGCTGCGGAAAATAACATAGAGTTTGTTGTACTCGACCGCCCGAATCCCGTGGGAGGATTCAAGATTGAAGGCAATCTTGTTGAAGACGAGTGTATTTCCTTTGTCAGTCCGTTTAAAATCCCGTACCTCTATGCCCTCACATGCGGAGAGTTGGCATTGATGCTCAACGGAGAAAAGATGTTGGAAAAACAGTGTAAACTGCACGTTGTAAAGATGAAGGGCTGGAAGCGCAGCATGGACTACGCCCAAACAGGACTACAGTGGGTTCCTTCTTCACCTCATATACCTCACCCCCATTCCGCCATATTCTACCCGGTCAGTGGTATCCTGGGAGAACTGGGCTATATGTCTATCGGCGTTGGTTATACTATTCCTTTCCAGATGTTCGCCACCCCCTGGATCAAGGCTGAAGAACTTGCAACACGCATGAATGCGTTGGAACTTCCCGGAGTTATTTTCCGTCCCGTTCATCTCAGACCGTTCTATTCTGCGTATAAAGGCGAGCATATCCAGGGAGTGCAGGTTCATGTTGTCGATTTCCGGAAAGCGGCGTTAAGCGAGATACAGTTCCTTCTTATGCAGGAAGTCGCCGCGCTCCATCCTGACCGTGCCGTATTCGACCACGCCGATAAAGACCGATTCCGTATGTTCGACCAGGTAAGCGGCAGTCATCAGATCCGGGAACGTTTCAGCAAAAACAATCGTTGGGAAGACATCCGGGACTATTGGTATAAGGATGCGGAAAACTTCCGTAAACGTTCCAAACCCTATTATCTCTACAAATAAGCTATGAGCGATCCGGACTACTATAAGCGGTTTTTGCAGGACGTATCACGTTTTATCCCCCGCAAAAGAATCTATACCGACGAACTTCGCCGGTTGGGCTGGGGTACGGATGCCGGATTCTACCGGCTCATTCCGCAGATCGTAATCCGTTCGGAAAATGAGCGGGAAGTCTCCGGCATACTTGCTGTCGCCGACCGTTACCATCTGCCGGTAACCTTCCGCGCCGCCGGAACCAGCCTGTCGGGACAGGCCATCAGTAACTCCATCCTGATCGTGGCCGGAAAGAATTGGGAAAAATACACGATTGGCGAAGAGGCCGGGACCATTACCCTGCAACCGGGTATCATCGGCCAGCGCGTGAACGAGATACTAAAGCCCTACGGCCGTAAGTTCGCCCCCGACCCGGCTTCCCTCAAGAGCGCCATGGTAGGAGGTATCGTTATGAACAATGCTTCCGGCATGAATTGCGGCACACATGCCAACAGCGACAAGGTGTTGCTTTCCGCCCGCATCGTCTTTGCCGATGGTACGGTACTTGACACGGGCGATACGGCCGGCCGGAACGATTTCCTCCGGAAGAGGCCGGATTTCATCCACCGGATTGAAGCCTTGCGCGACCGGATACGCAAAGATGACGACCTGTCAAAGCGTATCCGGCATAAGTACGCCATCAAGAACGTGACGGGGCTTAACATACTGCCCTTCGTAATGTTCGACGACCCGTTCGACATCATCGCCCACCTGATGGTCGGTTCGGAAGGAACATTGGCGTTCCTGTCCGAAGTAACCATGCGTACCGGATACGACTATCCGCACAAAGCCAGCGCCATGCTGTACTTCAGTGACATCAAAGAGGCCTGCCGGGCGGTGGTTGCCATGAAGCGACTGACCGACGGGCAAGGCGAACGGATCGTTAAAGGAGCAGAGTTACTGGATAAAAAGTCGCTCGAATCCGTAAATGACCGCACCGGCGCCGGACTGACCGCCGTGCTGACCGAAACGATGGCCGTTACCAGAGACGGATTGGAACGCAACATTGCGGTTATTGCAAAAGCATTGGAGGCTTTCAGCACGTATACACCGGTCCGTTTCACCGACAAAGAGAGCGAGTACTCCAACTATTGGGCTATCCGTTCGGGTATATTCCCTTCGGTTGGCGGCGCAAGGAAGCCGGGAACGACCAGCCTCATTGAAGATGTGGCTTTCCACATTGAAAACCTGCCCGAGGCGACAGCAGACTTACAGGGGTTGCTGGAACGCCACGGATACGACGATGCCTGTATCTATGGCCACGCTTTGGAAGGCAATTATCATTTCATCATCAACCAGTCTTTCGGCAGTGATGAGGAAGTAAAGCGATACGGCGACCTTATGAACGACGTTATCGCCCTCGTTATTGATAAATACGACGGTTCCTTAAAAGCCGAGCACGGAACAGGCCGCAATATGGCTCCTTTCGTGGAATACGAATGGGGAAAAGCGGCGTTTGAAGTCATGAAGGCCGTCAAAAAGCTGTTTGACCCGAAGAACATCCTGAATCCCGGGGTTATATTCAATGATGATCCGAAGTGCCATATCAAGAACTTCAAACCGTTGCCGCTCACTAATCCGCATGTCGATAAATGTATTGAATGTGGTTTCTGTGAGGTGAACTGCCTGACTTGCGGATTTACCCTGTCCTCCCGTCAACGCATCGTTCTGCAACGTGAGATTACCCGTCTCAGAAGGTCGGGTGAAGACCCGCACAGCTTACGCCTGTTGCAAAAACAATACCGCTACCCCGGCAACGCAACCTGTGCCGGAGACGGGCTATGCTCCATGTCCTGTCCTATGGGCATCAACACGGGAGACCTTACACATGACTTGCGGCGGGAGGAGCTACCCGAAAGCAGTTTAGGCTACAAGGCGGGGAATTACGCCGCCAATCATTTTGCCGGAATCAAAAGCGGCCTCCGCTTTGTATTGACGCTCGCCAACGCAGCACATACGGTACTGGGGACATCCGCTATGCGTGTCATCGCTAAAGGCCTGCATAAGATGGGACTGCCGCTGTGGACTCCGGAGATGCCGGAAGCCTCACCCCGCAGACCGACAGCCTCACCCCACAGACCGACAGCCTCACCCCACAGACCGACAGCACCAACAGCCTCACCCCAGCCCTCTCCAAAGGAGAGGGAGCCGGCTGCGCAATTAAAAGTAGTCTATTTCCCAAGCTGTATCAATCAGACATTCTCTGTTTCACCACTATATCAGAGAAAGAATAAAACGCCGCATGGTTCCTCCTCCCTCTCCTTTGGAGAGGGCCGGGGTGAGGCTGCAGGTCAGGCTGTTGGTGAGGCTGTCGGTTCGTTAATAGACACTACGGTATCCCTGTTGCACAAGGCCGGTTATGAAGTGATCTTCCCCAAGAACATGGACAAGCTCTGTTGCGGAACGATCTGGGAAAGCAAGGGTATGACGGATATTGCCGACAGGAAGAGCATAGAACTGGAAGCCGCGTTATATGAAGCCAGCGGACAGGGCAAATATCCGGTGCTGTGCGACCAAAGCCCATGCCTTTACCGCATGCGGCAGATGATTCATAAGATCAAACTGTACGAACCCGTCGAGTTCATACATACTTTCCTGACGGATAAACTGGAGTTTACACAGACGGATACTCCGGTGGCCGTTCATATTACCTGCTCCATGCGGAAAATGGGATTAGGCAGTCTGGTGGTATCCCTGGCCGGACAATGCTCCAGCCGGGTACTGGCGCCCGAAGAAGTCGGTTGTTGCGGATTTGCGGGAGACAAGGGGTTCACTCATCCCGAAGTCAATGCGTACGCCCTGCGTAAGCTGCGGCCGCAGATAGAACGTTCCGGCGCACAAACCGGCTATTCCAACAGCCGCACTTGCGAAATCGGACTGACCACTCATTCCGGAATACCCTACGTGTCTATTGTTTATTTAGTCGATAAATGTACAACAGCCTCACCCCAACCCTCTCCAACCAACGGTCGACGCAAGTCAACCAACGGTCGGCGCAAGCCAAAGGAGAGGGGGCAAGGAAGGCAAATAAATAGTAAACAAATAAATGACTGAAATGATGAAAAACAATAATGATAAAACAACGGCAATTTCTTCCCCCTCTCCTTTGGAGAGGGCCGGGGTGAGGCTGCCGGCATTTCCTACACGTTTATTAGCCCTCGATGTGTTCAGGGGAATTACTATCGCGGGAATGATCTTAGTCAACAATCCGGGAGCATGGGACAAGATATACGCCCCGTTAGGTCATGCGCAGTGGAACGGGCTTACCCCGACGGACCTCGTGTTTCCTTTCTTTATGTTCATTATGGGAATCTCGACCTATATCTCATTAAGGAAATACGACTTTGAGTTCAGCTCTGCCGCCGCCCGGAAGATCGTGAAACGAACCGTCGTCATCTTTGCTATCGGTCTGGGTCTCGCCTGGTTTTCTTTAGCCTGCCGTACATGGAATGCATCGACCGATGCCGGCCTGTCGTTCGGGGCGCGCCTTTGGGAATCGGTCCGGAACTTCGACCATATCCGCATCATGGGCGTTCTGCCCCGCCTGGCGGTCTGCTATGGCGTTACGGCATTGACCGCACTATCCATGAAACATAAAAACATTCCCTGGCTCATCATTACGCTGTTGACGGGTTACTTCCTTGTATTGCTCTTCGGCAGGGGATTCGAATACAACGAGACCAATATCCTTTCCGTCGCCGACCGCGCCGTCCTTGGCGTTAACCACATGTATAAGGATAACGGCATCGAGCCGGAAGGACTGTTAAGTACAATCCCTGCGGTCGCCCATGTGCTTATCGGTTTCTGTTGCGGTAAATGGCTTATGGAGGTGAAGGACATCAACGATAAATTGATTCGCCTATTCCTGACAGGCGCCGTACTGACCTTTCTGGGTTTCCTGTTGAGCTATGGTTGCCCGATCAACAAAAAAGTATGGTCGCCCACGTTTACCCTCGCAACCTGCGGCCTGGCTTCCAGCTTCCTTGCCTTGCTGGTCTGGATCATCGACGTCAAAGGCCATAAAAGTTGGAGCCGGTTCTTCGAGGTGTTTGGCGCCAACCCCCTGTTTATCTATGTTATGGCAGGCGTTGTGTCCATTATCCTGGGCGGCATACGCATACCATACGGCGATGGAATCATCAGTTTGCACGGATATGCGTACAGCGCCGTCCTGCACCCTCTGTTGGGCGATTACCCGGGTTCGCTGGCGTATGCCGTTCTTTTTGTGGCATGCTGCTGGGCGGTTGGATATGTGTTGTATAAAAAGAAACTATATATAAAGATATGATACTGATAGCAGACAGTGGGTCTACAAAAACACACTGGAGTGTTGTAGACCGCGGACAATTGGTCCGGCAAGTTTTCACAAAAGGTATGAACCCTTACTTCCAGACCGGGGAAGATATGGCGGCGGAAATAATGAATGCGCTCGTTCCGGAATTGGATACAACGGGATTCGACGAGATTCACTTCTTCGGCGCAGGTTGTTTACCGGAGAAAACGCCTCTCGTGCGTGGGGTTTTAGCCGCCATTTTTCAGGTTGACGGTGAAATTGAGGTCGATACCGATATGCTTGCCGCCGCCAAAGGGCTGTGCGGCCGCAATCCGGGTATTGTCTGTATCATGGGAACAGGCTCCAATTCCTGCTTCTATGATGGCGAAAAGATCACAAACAACGTGTCTCCGTTGGGCTTCATCCTGGGTGACGAAGGCAGTGGCGCCGTTCTGGGCAAGCTATTGCTGGGCGACCTCCTGAAGAACCGGATGAGCGCCGGACTGAAAGAGAAGTTCCTCGGGCAGTATGGCCTGACGCAAGCCGAGATCATCGAGCGCGTATATCGCCGGCCGTTTCCTAACCGGTTCCTGGCGAGCCTGTCGCCCTTCCTTGCGGAAAACATCGGGGAACCCGGGATTTATGAACTGGTATTGAATGCGTTTAAAGCATTCCTGACCCGTAACGTCATGCAATACGATTATGAAAACAATAAAGCCCACTTCATCGGCTCCATAGCTTTCCACTATAAGGAAGTACTGACGGCGGCCGCCAGGGAAGTCGGAGTAGAGACCGGAACCATTGTTCAAAGTCCTATGGAGGGGTTACTGGATTATTATAATAGCCTCACCCCGGCACACAAGCCTCACCCCAAAGCGACACAGCCTCACCCCGGCCCTCTCCAAAGGAGAGGGGGAAAGAGATAGCTTGAATAATGGAAAACAATAATGATAAAATAGTTCAGATAATGGAAAACAATAATGACAAAACAAAGGTAACCTCCTCCTCCCTCTCCTTTGGAGAGGGCCGGGGTGAGGCTTTAGGCCGGGGTGAGGCTGTGTCGCTTCGGGGTGAGGCTTTAATAACAGAGCAACCATCGCTCTATCATGATCTGGAAAAGAAGTCTGTCCGGGAGATCCTCGAAGACATCAATACGGAAGACCGGAAAGTGGCTTTAGCCACCCGGAAGGCGATCCCACAAATAGAGAAATTAGTAACGGAGATTGTACCCCGCATGAAGCAGGGCGGACGGATCTTCTACATGGGCGCCGGAACGAGCGGACGCTTAGGGGTGTTGGACGCCTCGGAAATCCCGCCGACATTCGGTATGCCGAACACATTGGTCGTCGGGCTTATCGCCGGAGGAGACACCGCCCTGCGTAATCCCGTGGAAAATGCCGAAGACGACACGGAACGCGGCTGGCAGGAACTGCTGGAGCACGGCATCAATAAAAAAGATGTGGTGATCGGGATTGCCGCTTCGGGAACCACGCCATACGTGATCGGCGCCATGCGCACGGCGCGCCGGCACGGCATCCTGACGGGATGCATCACAAGCAATCCGGATTCTCCGATGGCGGCAGAGGCCGACATACCCATCGAGATGGTCGTAGGCCCGGAGTATGTAACGGGAAGCTCGCGCATGAAGTCCGGCACAGGCCAGAAAATGATCCTGAACATGATCACCACATCGGTCATGATCCGGTTAGGCCGCGTAAAAGGCAACAAGATGGTAAATATGCAACTGAGCAACAAAAAACTTGTTGACCGCGGCACACGCATGATTGTCGAAGAGCTGGGACTGGAATACAACCGGGCAAAAGCACTGTTGCTGATGCATGGCTCGGTGAAGAAAGTCATCGAGGCGTATAAGAAATGATAAATGAAACAGTCCGCGTGATCCGCCGTTAGCTGATCATACCGAATCCGCAATAGGACACCAGAACCTCCGGTATGCGAATGCCTTCCGGCGTCTGGTTGTTTTCCAGCAATGCAGCTACAATACGTGGTAATGCCAATGCGGAACCATTCAACGTATGACATAATTCGGTCTTCTTTTCGGCGGTGCGGTAACGGCATTTTAAGCGGTTAGCCTGATAAGACCCAAAGTTGGAGACCGAGCTGACTTCCAACCAGCGTTTTTGTGCAGCCGAGTAGACTTCAAAGTCGAATGTGATGGCGGAAGTGAAACTCATATCGCCACCGCACAGGCGGAGGATACGGTAAGGTAATCCCAGCTTTGTAACGAGTCCTTCCACATGGGCGATCATCTCATTCAATGATTCGTATGAGTGTTCCGGCTTGTCTATACGTACGATCTCAACTTTGTTGAACTGGTGCAGGCGATTCAATCCGCGTACATCTTTACCATACGAACCGGCTTCACGGCGGAAGCACGCAGAGTAAGCGCAGTTTTTGACGGGAAGCTCTTTCTCTTCCAGAATAACGTCGCGATAGATGTTGGTTACAGGAACCTCGGCCGTTGGGATCAGGTATAGATCATCCGCAGCAGCATGATACATTTGTCCCTCTTTGTCGGGCAGATTGCCTGTTCCGAATCCGGAAACTTCATTTACTACGTAGGGAGGCTCAATTTCCAGGTATCCGGCATCGCGGGCTTCGTCCAGGAAAAAATTGATCAAGGCTCTTTGCAGGCGGGCTCCTTTACCTTTATATACCGGGAAACCGGCTCCGGCAATCTTGACGCCGAGTTCAAAATCGATTAGGTCATATTTCTTCGCCAGTTCCCAATGAGGGAGAGCGTCGGGAGGAAGACCGGCGTCATGACCTCCCGTACGTTCAACGACATTGTCTTCCGCCCCATATCCTTCAGGCACTCCCTCGTTAGGAATATTCGGAATAGTATAAAGCAACTCCTGCAGCTCTGCGGCCGCCTCATTGAGGGCAACCTCCAGGGCTTTGTTTTTTTCTTTCAGTTCACCAACACGCGTACGGGCAACTTCCGCCGCTTCCTTCCGACCTTCTTTCATGAATTGTCCGATGGTTTTCGAGAGGGCGTTTACCTCTGCCAGGCTATTGTCTAACCGGGTCTGGATGTTTTTTCTCCTTTCATTCACTGCAATAACCCTGCCTACAACTTCCCCGGCATTCCTGAAATGTTTTTTCTCCAATCCGCGCAGAACGGCTTCGGTATTTTCCGTAATTTGTTTGATGGTGAGCATATCTGTCTCTCTTTTTTGTTTTACTTCTGATAAAGAAAGCACAAACTTAGATAAAAATCCCGATTTATAAGCGAGTCTTATAAAAGAATAGTTTATTTTATCTAATACAAGACCACAGTTTTTGCATCTTTCCAAGCTCGAAGCTTACATGATATTTAAATCATTATCTTTAGGTCTTTGTCTACTAAACATCCTGTATTATGCAAACTTACTGTGGTGATGAAAGTAGAAAGAGAACTGAAAGATGTTATTCAGCGAATCGAAAGAAATATTAATCATGATAAGGTGTCACAGTTAGAATTGACTATGTGAAATGAAAATTGGCTTGGTACATTTCTTTCTGGGAGAGAGATAATGCAATGAAAATCACTTGTCATCATAATGTCCCAAAATGGAAACAACATATACCGTCACTATGTCTTCATTCACTATATATCGCAGGCGGTTCTTTTTGTCCAATCTCCTTGACCACATTCCTTGAATATAGCGCATCTCTTCAGGTTTTCCTGTGCCTGTGCAGGGATGTTCTGAGAGTTCGACAACAATCTTCTCAAACTTTTTGTATAACCGCGGGTCGGATTTTCGGAGCAGCAAAACTTGCTTTAACGCCTCCTTTGCGAAATCTATTCGATACACGGCTCTACACGATTGAGAAACTCGTCTAACGTTTCATCCTGGCGCATTTCATAAGTGCGACTATTATGAATATCCTCAAGTCCCCTTTGGATGGATTCGAGTTCCATAGGAGTAGGAATATCTTCCTCCCTTGCTATGTTGATACATACCGGATTGCCACGCCTGCGGGTAACAAACACGGGTTCCTTCTCGGCCAAATCAAAATACTTATCTTGGTTTGCTCTAAACTCTCTTGCTGTAATTATCTGCATACCTTTCTTTTTTTAGGAATACTAATAAAAGGTTCTTTTTCATAATACAAACTTAGATAAAAATCCCGATTTATAAGCGAGTCTTAT
>JAIRNG010000168.1 GCA_031258135.1 Mediterranea sp. (in: CFB group bacteria) | reverse complement strand
TTGTGCGGGTTCAAGTCCCGCTCCGAGTACCATATATAAATAAAATCCGCTGATTATCAGCGGATTTTATTTTGCGCAGAACCACATGCAGAACCTTTTACGGACGCAATACGGTTAATGGAAGTCCCGGAATACCACCTATTATTCACGATTGGCTCACCGAACACCTTCCTTATTTTTTCCATATCTCACAACTTTAATCATAAACTCGCTGGCCTTGCGCATCGCCTTGTCCACATCCATATAGTCTGCACCATCATCTATCAATTCGACGTCGCTAAAGTCGCTCGCTTCTGAATCGAACGTAATCTTCGCCGTGAAGCGAGGATATTTATTCCGACGTATCATCTGAACGCCGTTTTCTTCATAAATCTCATATACAGGACTTTCCATTTTTCATTCTTCATTAAAAATATCTTTTAAAATGTTGCTGTCTTCCCATGCACAATAATTGCAATACCATATCGCGCACGGCCTTAGTATCTTGTTTATAATAAACTCGCGATCAGCCACCATGTCGAGTGTTCCACAGTAATGAAGCACGGCAGAAAGTTGTTCTGTAACCTCTTTATTTTTGATCATTGAATTATATTTGAAACTATACAGCAAAGTTCTTTCAGCAGGAATACGTCCTATACAACGTTCTCAATGATAACACTACTTCATTAGGCTGATATTCTTTATCTTTTACAAAGAGGTTAGCAAAGTTGAAATGTTCATCAGTGTGGGAATATTCATCATCAATAGTATTTGAGAACAATAATCTATCAAGAAAGGTACGGACGTTATCAGATATTCCGGCAAACATTACTTCTTCAAATGCTTTTCTTAGCTTTTGATACCATTCGGGCGTTAACGTATAACAATCAGATTCGTTCCCTATTCGTAATCTATCTTCAACTACGAGTAGGCGTTCCCATTCTTCTTTAAAGAACGTATAATTAGGGGGCACTTTATTCAAAACTGCAATAATGTTTTTTGCTACTATCTGAATATTCATTGACTGTAAATGTCTGGGGTCTGTTTCCATAATATCACATTAATTTAAGCCCATTTTAAGCTACTTTTTTCTGTCCACATTGTTTTATCTTTGATATTTATCCTTCAATAATTCTCAAATACTTATTCAAAGAATCGTTTACAGCCCTTGCCACAAGCAGGTAAAATGGTTCGTGATTGTTTGCAACATGGCTTTCTTCCAACGTCATGTAATAGGCTTGTTTTGCTTCGTTGTCTGCTTTCAGGGAAGTTATCACATAGCCATTTGAAAGCAAGTACAGATTCATTAATAGGCGGGACGTTCTGCCGTTGCCATCAATAAAGGGGTGTATCCTTACCAACTCATCGTGCAGGTATGCAGCAATTAATATCGGATGTACGCCGCTCGTTTCCATAGCTTTGTAATCAATGATAAATCTTTCCATTTGCGGTTCTATCAAATAAGATTGAGGCGGTGTGTGTTGACTGCCGACTATCATAACCGGCACATTTCTATAATGTCCCGCTTGTTCTTTGTTTATTCCATGTAAGACAAGTGCATGTA
Organism: Mediterranea sp. (in: CFB group bacteria); assembly: GCA_031258135.1. GTDB lineage: Bacteria > Bacteroidota > Bacteroidia > Bacteroidales > Bacteroidaceae > Bacteroides. The sequence continues at coordinate 8,566 of JAIRNG010000168.1, read as the reverse complement.
TTTCTTTTATTGTCCGTTCTGTTATATCAATATCATTGCTTACAATTTCTTTAATAAATTCAACGGCTTGTGCATGATTGATTACTTCTAAATGTTCCCTCATACTTTTACCGCTAATGGTAACGCCCTCATTTATTACTAATGCAGTTTCCTGTAATGTTAGCGTGTTACCCTCTATTTTATTACTCTCGTATGTGTATTCCATTTCAAATGAGGCTTTAATTTTTTGTAATGCCTCAACGTCAAGTGGTCGGATTTCTTGCAAACGTGCTTTCGATATGTCGGCCTGTTCCAATGTGTTTCTTAATTCTGCATTCATCTTATTTTGAATTTATATTTTAGCGATTTGCTTTATTAATACATATTATCTCACGTCTTTTTCATCTGCCATAATTATTCCAACATTTCCACAAGTTCCTTTTTCATGTCCTCGTCAATTTCACGGTAGCGGGCAAAGGCTTTGCTCCCCTCTTGGTGTCCTGAAAGAGTGCCGACCAAGTTAGGATCTTTCACCTTCTTGTAAAGATTTCCAACAAAACACCGGCGGGCAAGGTGCGATGAGGCGATTTCATTAATAGGTCGTTTTTCTTCTTCCCTCGTAGTCGGATTAAGTACCGTAACAATGCGTGTTATCCCTGACAGTCTGAATATGACTTTTATTGCATCGTTGTATTTTTGTTCGGAAATGTAAGGCAGTAGTGTTTTGCCTTCAAAACCGGCATATTTGTTGAGTATTTCCTTTGCTATGGAATTAAGCGGCACACGGACGGTTATCGGGTGTCCGTCTTTTGTTTTTCGGGGTATGTATTCCACCGCTCCATTAATGATATTCGCCCGTGAGAATTTATACAGGTCGGAAACTCGGCATCCAATCAGGCATTGAAATACGAATATGTCCCGCTGTACGGCCAAATCCGGTCGTTGAGATAAATCGGTGTTATAAATTATATTCCGTTCCTCAATTGTAATATAAAAGGGTGTCCCGTATAAATCCGGTGTACTCTCGTAATTCCTGAAAGGCCGGTTTGTTGTTTTTTCATTATCCAAACACCAATTGAAGAACGCCCGGAGTTTATTAAACATCGCGTTAATCGTGTTCATTCCTCTTTGTCGAGGTTTTGATGTTTTTCTTTTGGTATTTACTATTGCAGGGAATTTGTTGTAAATCTCTCTATACTCGTCGTATAGCGTGTATTCATTGCGCAAAAAACTTTCAAAGTCTTCTATTGTTTCACTTGTAATATTATCCAATTCTAATTTAAATTCTCGATTTTCGTATGCAGAAACAAACAACTCATATCGCTGTAAGGCTCTTTTTAATACCATAAAGTTTTTCTCTCGGACTTCTGACAATTTGCGTTTTTCCAAAAATTCATCAAAGGCATCAAAGAACGATTGCTTTTGTCCGGATTCCGATTCTGCTGGGTCATATTTACCACGTTGGTAGTATCTATCAATACAATCTTTCAACCATTCAGGCTGGATTCCGTTTTGTTCTATGGTTTCGCTGAACGCTGTTTGTATTGAAGTGGTGAGGGAATTTAATTTTTCCGCTTGGCTGGCAAGGTATTGTTTGAGTTCCTTTCTCTCATCATTCATTAACCGGAAATTCGGGATGATGATTTGTTGGGCTTTGCTATCCCAATGTTCGGCAGGAATAAAAATGTTTGTTTTGGCTTGTTGGTCTATTTTCCCATGTTTAAACCTTATTCTTATTTCCTTTTGCGGGTTTGTGTCCGACTTAGTGGATAGTGATAAATAAATTGTTGCCATAACGCAGCTTGTTTTAAATCCAAAACGAAGATACGGAAATAATTTGATATTCAAAAAAAAACCCGCTAAAATCCCCACTAAATCCCCACTTATTTTCAACTTACTGCAATTTCGTAAAATTGTAAGCAATCTTATTTTTTTATAATATATTGATAATGAGTGATTTATGATAAAAACTAATTGCAGTAAATTCTGCCAAATTGTATATTTTTATTCCCGCTTCGAGTACCATATACAAATAAAATTCGCTGACAATCAGCGGATTTTATTTTGCACAGAACCACAGGAAGAACCTTTTACATGAAAGGAAATAAATGTGACAACAAAAAAACGTATGATAACAAAAAAGTGTAAACTGAAAACAGGTAAAGAAAAAAGCTGCCTGCAGAATCCAAAAAGCTGCCTGCAGAATCTAAAAAGCTGCCTGCAGAATCTAAAAAGCTGCCTGCAGAATCTAAAAAGCTGCCTGCAGAATCTAAAAAGCTGCCTGCAGAATCTAAAAAGCTGCCTGCAAAAATCAAAAAGCTGCCTGCAAATCGGGATTGAAACACCCGGAAGACATGAATTAAAGACGAACTATTTAGGGTAATACTCTATACTCACCATCTCCATATCAAAGATCAACGTAGAATAAGCCATGATTCCGGAGGAAGAGGAAGATTCTCCATATCCCGCCTGATAAGGGATATAGGCTTCAAAACGATCACCACACTTCATTATTTGTAATAACTGGGTCCATCCTCCAATTACTCCGCTTACTGTAAATTCTGCAGGAGAATCAAAGTCCGGATTATAATTATCCTCACTCATATTACTGTCAAAAACAGTCAGGTCCTTATACATCGTTGTATAGTGGTACGGCGCTGTTGCTTTCGCAAAAACAGTTTCATCAATATACATGCCCCGGTATACCATTTTCACTTTACTGGTAAAAAAAGGAGGTTCCGTCTGGTCCGGTTTTGGCGACAACGGACTTCCGGGTAAAACTTTATAGAAAATATTCACCTTTTTATCTCTGTCGTAGACAACACACTTCAAGTCCGGATCCTCACCCAAATCACACACGGCCTGCAGTGAATCAATAAATGCTTCGTTACGTTCCCGCCAGTTAGCATACTTACTCACTTCTTCCGACTCGTCACATGCCACAAAAGATAAAGCAAACAATAGTACAGGCAGTAAATATAAGTTTTTAATCATATACTGGTTTTTATATTAGTTTCTTCAATATGCCGGTAATACTTACCCTATCGGCAATGATATTGTTCAACTCAGTGACCGCTACACGTTCCTGTTGCATTGTATCGCGGTTACGCAATGTCACGCAGTTATCTTCCAATGACTGGTGGTCTACTGTGACACAATATGGAGTGCCAATTGCATCCTGACGGCGATAACGTTTACCGATACTGTCTTTTTCATCGTATTGGCAGTGGAACAAGAATTTCAATGTATCCACAATTTCGCGCGCTTTTTCCGGCAAACCATCTTTCTTCACCAATGGCATAACAGCCAGTTTAACCGGAGCCAACGGTGCAGGAAGTTTCAGCACAACACGTGTTTCGCCGTTTTCCAGTGTTTCTTCGCAATAAGAAGCCGAAAGAACGCTAAGGAACATGCGATCCACGCCGATACTTGTTTCAACCACATACGGAGTGTACGACTCGTTCAGTTCCGGATCGAAGTATTTAATGCTTTTACCCGAATACTTTTCGTGTTGGCTGAGGTCGAAGTCGGTGCGTGAGTGAATACCTTCCACTTCTTTGAAACCAAACGGCATCAGAAATTCAATATCTGTAGCGGCATTTGCATAGTGCGCCAGTTTATCGTGATCATGATAACGATAGTGGTCGTCACCAAACCCAAGGGCTTTATGCCATTTCAGGCGTAGCTCTTTCCATTTCGCAAACCACTCCAACTCAGAACCCGGCCGTACGAAGAACTGCATTTCCATCTGTTCGAACTCGCGCATGCGAAAAATGAACTGACGGGCAACGATCTCGTTACGGAAGGCCTTACCGATCTGCGCAATACCGAAAGGAATCTTCATGCGGCCCGTTTTCTGTACATTCATGTAGTTTACGAAAATACCCTGAGCCGTTTCCGGGCGAAGATACACTTTCATTGCACCATCGGCGGTCGATCCCATTTCGGTCGAGAACATCAGGTTGAACTGGCGTACTTCCGTCCAGTTCCCTGTTCCTGAAATCGGACAAGTGATCTTTTCATCCACAATGATCTGGCGTAGTTCTTCCAAGTCACCCCCGTTAAGCGCCTGGGCGAAACGTGCATGTAACGCATCACGTTTCCCCTGGTTTTCAAGTACCCGGCCGTTAGTTGAACGGAATTGCGCTTCATCAAAAGATTCTCCGAATTTTTTCGCCGCCTTGGTTACTTCTTTATTGATCTTATCATCGTACTTTGCCAGTTGATCTTCGATCAGCACGTCTGCACGGTAACGCTTTTTAGAATCTTTGTTATCAATCAAAGGGTCATTGAATGCATCAACATGTCCCGAAGCTTTCCAGATGGTCGGATGCATAAAGATGGCCGAGTCAATCCCAACAATATTTTCGTGAAGCAGCACCATGCTGTCCCACCAGTATTTCTTAATATTGTTTTTCAACTCCACTCCCATCTGTCCGTAATCGTATACAGCGCCTAATCCATCGTATATATCACTGGATGGAAATACAAAACCATACTCTTTGCAGTGTGATACCAGTTTCTTAAAAACGTCTTCCTGTGCCATTCTATTCAAAGCTATAAGTATTAAGTCATTAAACATTAAGTTTTAAGAGATAAACATAGAGCCGAATGGCATAACCAGGGAATCACAACTTAAAACTCAAAATTTAATTCGCTGCAAAGTAAATGCTTTTTTTCGATTTAATTTGTACTTTTGCCCGAACATCTTCACAACATAAATGTAATAAAGATGATTTATTGTTAAAACCACTACAGAAAACATAAGAGGAGTCCGAGACTTTATGAACGACGATAAGAACGAGATCAAAGAAGAGCATTCAGATTACAAACCAGGGAGTCGTCCGCACGACGAAGGAATTAAGCATCAACTTAGCGGAATGTACCAGAATTGGTTTCTGGACTACGCATCTTACGTTATCCTTGAACGCGCCGTACCCCACATCAATGACGGCTTTAAACCGGTTCAACGCCGTATTTTACATTCCATGAAACGCATGGACGATGGGCGCTACAACAAAGTGGCGAACATCGTAGGACATACCATGCAGTTCCATCCGCACGGCGACGCCTCTATCGGCGATGCGCTGGTTCAGTTGGGGCAGAAGGATTTATTGATTGACTGCCAGGGTAACTGGGGTAACATCCTTACCGGCGATGGCGCCGCCGCTCCGCGTTATATCGAGGCCCGCCTGTCGAAGTTCGCCCTGGAAGTCGTGTTCAACAACAAGACGACCGAATGGAAACTATCTTATGATGGCCGTAACAAAGAGCCGGTCACATTGCCGGTCAAATTCCCGCTTCTGCTTGCGCAGGGCGTGGAAGGTATCGCCGTGGGGCTTTCTTCTAAGATTCTGCCGCATAACTTCAATGAGCTTTGCGATGCTTCCGTCAGTTATCTGTGTGGTGAGGAGTTCCGGATCTACCCGGACTTCCTGACCGGAGGGTCTATTGACGTTTGCAAGTATAATGACGGCGAACGCGGCGGAAGCGTTAAGGTTCGCGCCAAGATAGATAAGGTCGACAATAAAACATTAGTGATCAAGGAAATCCCTTATGGCCGTACGACTTCTTCCGTGATAGAATCCATATTGAAGGCTGCGGAAAAAGGAAAGATCAAAGTCCGTAAGGTAGACGATAATACGGCTGCTGAGGTAGAGATCCTCGTACATCTGGCTCCGGGAGTCTCTTCCGACAAAACGATCGACGCGCTTTATGCGTTTACCGATTGTGAGGTAAGCATCTCTCCCAATTGTTGTGTGATTGACGGTCAGAAACCGCACTTCCTTGCCGTCAGCCATTTGCTGAGGAAGTCAACAGACAATACACTGGATTTGCTTCGCCGGGAACTCGATATCCACAAAAGCGAATTACAGGAAACATTGCATTTCGCTTCTTTGGAGAAGGTTTTTATTGAAGAGCGCATCTATAAGGATAAGCAATTTGAACAGGCCAGGAGCATGAATGCCGCCTGCAAACACATCGACGAGCGTTTAACTCCATACTATCCGCAGTTTATCCGTGAAGTGACTAAGGACGACATCCTCCGGCTGATGGATATCAAAATGGGCCGTATCCTGAAATTCAACTCCGACAAAGCCGATGAACTTATCGCCCGCATAAAGGAGGAGATTGAAGAGATCAACCGCCACCTGACCAACATCGTTGAGTACACGATAAAATGGTTCCGGGAACTGAAAGAGAAGTACGGTAAAAACTTCCCGAGACGTACCGAACTGCGCAACTTCGATACGATCGAAGCCGTAAAAGTGGTGGAGGCGAACGAAAAGCTTTATATCAACCGGGAAGAAGGATTCATCGGCACAACGCTCAAAAAGGACGAATACATCTCGAATTGCTCCGATCTGGACGACGTGATCATCTTCTACCGTAGCGGCAAATACCTGATAACGACCGTGGCCGATAAGAAGTTTGTCGGCAAGAACATTATCCACATCGGCATCTTTAAGAAGAATGATAACCGCACGATTTACAATGCCGTGTACAAAGACGGTAAGAGCGGTTTCCACTACATCAAACGCTTCGCCGTAACTTCGGTTATCCGCGATAAAGAATATGACATCACACAAGGCGCTCCCGGCTCAAAAGTTATATACTTCACCGCTAACCCTAACGGAGAGGCTGAAGTGATCAAGATTACATTGAAACCCAAACAGAATCTACGTATCCAAAAGATACTCTTCGAAAAAGACTTTAGTGAGGTATCCATTAAAGGACGCCATACACAAGGTTACATCCTGACGAAGAATGAAGTGCACAAAGTTGTTCTGAAGCAGCGCGGAGGTTCCACGCTGGGCGGACGAAAAGTATGGTTCGACCGTGACATTCTCCGCCTTAACTATGACGGCCGCGGCGAATATCTGGGAGAATTCCACAGCAATGACACCATTTTAGTCGTACAGAACAATGGCGACTTCTACATTACCGATTTTGACCTGAGCAACCATTATGACGATAATGCCGACATTCTCGAAAAATACGACCCCAACAAAGTCTGGACCGCCGTTCTCTTCGATGCCGACCAGAACAACTATCCATACCTGAAACGTTTCCGCCTTGACGCAACGGGCAGGAAACAGAACTATCTGGGTGAGAACAGGAACAACAAGCCCGTCATCCTAAGCGTCCGGCATTACCCCAGATTCGAGGTGATCTTCGGAGGGAACGACAGTTTCCGTGAACCGTTGATCATTGACGCCGAGCAATTCATCGCCGTCAAAGGTTTCAAAGCGAAAGGGAAGCGCCTGACCGTATTCGAAACGTCAGCCATCAACGAATTGGAGCCAACCCGTTTCCCCGAACCGGAAGAAACCGGCAATGCCTCCGAAGAGGAAGAACCCGAAATCCTTGACCCGGACGACGGGAAAAGCGGGAATGACATTGTAGACGAAATCACAGGACAAATGAAACTCTTCTGAATGACACGTTTCCGCAGTTGTATTTGCATGTTGGCTTTTCCGGCCATGTTATATGCGCAGGCCGATTCGATCGATAACCGCCGGTACATGATCCACACAATGTCTTACGGCGTGGGTCACGCGAACGTGTATGACACCTATTTGTCTCCTCAGGAATATAAAGGAATAGACTTCCGCCTCTCGCGGGAAACGATGCGGATGACCAACATGTTCGACGGTAATGTCTCGGTTCAGAACTTCTTTCAGGCCAACCTCTCCTATATGCACAATCACGCCGGCAATAACAATACGTTTGCCGGATTGATAAACTGGAACTACGGATGGCATTATCAATTCCACATTTCGGAGAGTTTTAAGGTATTGGCCGGTGGATTAGGCGACATTAACGGCGGATTCGTATACAACCTGCGCAATTCCAACAATCCGGCATCCGCCCGGGCATATATCAATTTGGCGGCGTCAGGCATGCTGATCTGGCGTACAAGAATCAAAAACCTGCCATTGACCGTGCGTTATCAGGCTAATGTGCCTGTTGCCGGGGTGTTCTTCTCACCCAATTACGGGCAATCGTATTATGAGATATTCACCCTGGACAATTGGAGCGGGGTCATCAATTTTACGTCATTGCACAACCAGCCTTCCATCCGGCAATACTTCACGGTCGATGTGCCCGTTTCGCGAAGCCGTCTCCGGTTCAGCTATCTTTGGGATGTGCAGCAATCGAAAGTCAATAACCTGAAAACACATACGTATGGATATGTTTTCATGGTGGGCGTAGTGCGCAACCTGTATCGCATACGCAACAGAGACAATGAGCTTCCCCCACCCGCTATCAGAGTTTATTAATATCCGGCGTTTATGCGTATTCTCCTCAAAATACCCGTTTTTATCGTCCTGTCCGTGCTTTCTTCATGTATAAGGGAGGAACAATGGCCGGATACGCCTTCGGGCAATTTCGAGGAATTATGGAAGATCATCGACGAAAGATATTGTTTCTTTGAATATAAAAAGATCGACTGGGACAGCATACATACGGCATACGGAAAAGATATCACGGACGATATGACGGACTATGAACTGTTTAACACATTGGGACGCATGCTGGCCGAACTCAAAGACGGGCATGTCAACCTGTATTCCGACTACGA
>JAIRNG010000161.1 GCA_031258135.1 Mediterranea sp. (in: CFB group bacteria) | reverse complement strand
CCGGTAAGTAAAGCGAATTGCTTACATTTGTATGCTTAATATGAGATAAAGATGTCCGGAAAACTGTTTGATAAAGCCCTTTGGCACAATTTTAAGTTCAAATACAAAATAGCCATTACCGACGAAAACACACTCGAGGAGATGGGGAAGTTCTATGTATCCAAACTGAACGGTTTTTCCATACTGGCCATTGTTTTTCTTATCCTTTTCGCCATTGCGGCATCCATCCTTATATTTACGCCTTTACGTAACTACCTGCCCGGATATATGAACAGTGAAGTGCGCGAACAGATCGTTCATAATGCCTTGCGTGCAGACTCTCTGATGGGTGTAGTCGAGCGCCAGAACCTGTACGTGATGAATATACAGGATATATTTAAAGGCATAATAAAGATGGATACCATTTCGTCAATGGCCAACCTGACGGAAATACGCGAAGATTCATTGATGGAGCGTACCGAACGTGAGGCGGAATTTCGCAGGCAGTACGAAGAAGCGGAAAAATATAATCTGACAACAATCAATATTCAAGCCGAAATCGACGGTCTTATTTTCCATACGCCAACCCGTGGAATCATCTCCTCGCATTTTGATGTGAAGAGTAAACATCTGGGCGTCGATATTGCCGCCAATCCGAATGAAAGCGTGCTTGCCGCATTAGACGGGACAGTGATATTCAGCGGTTATACGGCAGAGACCGGATATGTAATGGCCGTACAACACAGCCAGGAGTTCATTTCCGTTTACAAATATTGCGCCGCTTTGCTGAAGCAGGAGGGTGATCCGGTCAAGGGTGGAAACGTTATTGCGGTGGTTGGAAACAGCAGTACGCTGACTACCGGCCCGCATCTGCATTTTGAACTCTGGCATAAGGGCAGGCCGGTCGATCCGGTCAACTACATTCTATTTTAATGAAAAAACAAATCGCTATACTTGGTTCAACAGGTTCTATCGGTTCCCAAGCCTTACAGGTGATAGAGGAGCATGCTGACCGGTATGAAGTTTATGCGCTGACAGCAAATAATAACGTTGAACTCCTGATAGAACAGGCCAGGAAATTCCGGCCTGAGGCGGTCATCATAGCCAATGAAGATAAATACGCGCAACTGCGTGATGCGTTGAGCGATCTACCTGTCAAGGTATATGCCGGGATGGACGCCATTTGTCAGGTTGTCGAGTCCCAACCCATACAGATCGTATTGACAGCCATGGTGGGGTATTCCGGATTGAAACCCACCATAAACGCTATCCGCGCCGGAAAGGCGATTGCGTTGGCAAATAAGGAAACGCTTGTCGTAGCCGGCGGGTTGATCAACGAATTGGCGCAGGAATACCGTACGCCCATATTACCCGTCGATTCGGAACATTCCGCCGTTTTTCAGTGTCTGACGGGAGAGGCCGGAAACAAGATAGAGAAGATTGTTCTTACCGCTTCGGGCGGCCCGTTCCGTCATTGCACGACGGAACAGTTGCAAACCGTAACGAAAACCCAGGCGTTGAAACATCCCAATTGGAATATGGGCGCAAAGGTCACGATTGACTCGGCTTCCATGATGAACAAGGGTTTTGAAATGATTGAAGCCAAATGGTTGTTTGGCGTGCGTCCCGAACAGATTGAAGTGGTGGTACATCCGCAATCGGTCATTCACTCGATGGTGCAATTTGAGGACGGATCGATAAAAGCGCAGATGGGGTTGCCGGATATGCGTTTGCCTATCCAGTATGCGTTTTCTTATCCCGACCGGATCTATTCGTCTGTTGAACGGTTGGATTTTACGAAATGCGCCGGCCTGACATTTGAACAGCCTGATACGACGCGGTTCCGCAACCTGGCGTTAGCTTATGAGGCCATGCGTCAGGGTGGAAATATGCCTTGTATCGTAAATGCCGCCAACGAGATTGCGGTGGCCGCATTCCTGCGCGACGAAATCTCTTTCCTGGGGATGAGCGACGTGATAGAACGTACGATGGCAAAAGTAGCATTTGTAAAAGCGCCGGTGTACCATGACTATGTCGCGACCGATTCCGAAGCGCGGCAGGTGGCGTTTGAGGAACTTAAAAACTAATAAACTTAAAAATTTAACAGTAGATGGAAACATTTTTTATTCGCGCCCTCCAGGTGATTATGAGTTTGTCATTGCTCGTGATCATACACGAAAGCGGGCACTTCCTTTTCGCCCGCCTTTTTAAGGTCCGGGTGGAGAAGTTTTGTTTATTCTTCAATCCCTGGTTTACGCTGTTTAAGTTTAAGCCCAGGAAGAGCGATACGACATACGCTATCGGTTGGTTGCCATTGGGGGGATATGTGAAGATTTCGGGTATGATCGACGAGTCGATGGATACCAAGCAGATGGCGCAACCCGAACAACCCTGGGAATTTCGCTCCAAACCGGCCTGGCAACGTTTGCTGATCATGGTGGGCGGAGTGCTGTTCAATTTCCTGCTGGCGTTGTTCATCTATTCCATGATTCTTTTCCACTGGGGGGATGAGTATATTCCGGCAAAGGAAGCGAAACATGGTATGGCGTTTAATGAAACAGCCAAAAGCATGGGCTTCCGGGATGGCGATATCCTGCTTTCCGCCGATGGAAAAGAGTTCACGCGTTTTGCTCTCCGCTCGGTGGTCGATGCCCGTCAGGTAACCGTACTGCGCAATAACAAAGAGGTATCGGTGTATATTCCGGAAAATATGATGCAAAAACTGATGGGTGATTCAACCTATTTCGCACAGTTTATTCCGGCTTTCGTTATCGGCTCTGTAAATGAAGGCTCTCCGGCTATGGCGGCAGGCCTTCAGGCAGGCGACAGTATCTACGCATTGAACGGCGAGCCCGTTTCTTACCTGGGCTACCAGAACGGGATGAAAGCGCTGAAAGCGCAAGCAACGACAGCCGGGAATGACAGCGCTGATTACCGGCGCATCACGCTTGCATACTATAGAGATGGCGTTTCACGCGCCACATCCTTAGAGGTTGACTCGGCGTACACAATCGGTGTATATCCCGATCCGAAAAAAGGATTGCCTTTTGTAAAAGCGACATACGGTTTCTTTGAATCTTTTCCGGCGGGTATTACGCTTGGAGTGAATACGTTGAAAGGCTATGTGAGCGATATGAAGCATATTTTCTCAAAGGAAGGGGCCAAACAACTGGGAGGATTCGGAACGATCGGAAGCATATTCCCGGCTCAATGGGACTGGCATAAGTTCTGGTACATGACGGCGCTCTTATCCATCATGCTTGCCTTTATGAACATCTTACCTGTTCCGGCACTGGACGGAGGACATGTACTCTTCCTGTTTTATGAGATTATTGCCCGCAGAAAGCCGGGCGACAAATTCATGGAATATGCACAGATCACAGGTATGACCTTACTTTTTGGCCTGTTGATCTGGGCAAACTTCAACGATATCATAAGGTTCCTCTTATAAA
>JAIRNG010000141.1 GCA_031258135.1 Mediterranea sp. (in: CFB group bacteria) | reverse complement strand
AAAACTGTTTGAAACATCGCATAAAAGTATTATCCTTTCTGCATAAATTTATTCGTTTATATGCACCTAAACGAAAAGATTAATGCATTTAAACGAAAGGGACAGTGCATCCGAACGAATACTTTTATGCAATATCGTAAATACTACAGTGCAGTTTCAGGAATAGTTTTTAATATGCCGGCATATTGATATAGACGGCACAGAAGTTCTTACTGTGGAAAAATGAAATGAGCAAAAACAATGTCTCATGGGAATATTCCAAAAGAAAAACGCCCATCTATAAATCTTCACATCCTGCACATTCATGGCAGAGGGTGCAGTACGCTTGCCCCATTCCCTAATCATTAATAGGGAGTGGCCCTGTAAAAATACCCACAATGTGGGATTGTGCGCATCTTGTATACCCACTATCTTTGCACCATAAGAATTTAATTAGTCATAATTTTATTACGTAGCCACTTAAGTAAAATCAAGGTCCTGTCGAAGTGATTCGCCGGGACTTTTCCTTTTCTATGGAATTAATCCGAAAAGCAGAATAATTTCTTCCCTTTAGTGTTGCGGTTGAACTTTATTTGTCTACCTTTGTCGCTTTCTGTAAAAAATGGACATTATTTACCCTTAAATGAAAAACATAAAAAAAATATATTATGAAAATCGAACAAAACGGTATAAACCTATACCTCGTTAAGACATTATTCTTGTCTGCCATTCTATGTAATCAACTGCTTTCTTCCTGCATTAACAGTATTCCCGGAGAAATGCCGAAAGCCGGAGATGTTCCTGTTTCCCTGGTCGCTTCATTCAAGGAAATGAGCAGAGTAACTGCAAGTGATCCCGATGAAGCGATAGGCTTATATATCACCGTCCGGCCGGCTATGATTGACAAGACCCGCTATGTCGACAATATGAAATTCAGTTACGATCCCTCAAGTAGCTGTTTTTCACCGGAAGAAACTATTTTCTTCCCTGAAGGAAACAGTATATGTGATTTCACCGGTTATTATCCCTATAAGAAAGATGCAATAAATAAGGGTGAAAGTAGCATTAAAGTAGAGGTTCAGACAGACCAAAGCGATAAAACCGCACTGACGGCTTCGGACTTTATGGTAGCTACAACTACCGGGGTCACCGCATCGGAAGATCCTGTCGCATTAGATTTTTACCATAAACTCTTCTTACTGAACATTCGTCTTAAACCGGTTAGCGGATATACTGCCGAAATGCTCATGGCGGCAGACCCTGCCATAAAGATTAAAAACGTATATACCCGGGCGATCTACGATTTTAAGAGCGATGAGTTTACCGGTCACAATACAAAAGCAGATATTATTCCTTATGGCAGTTGGGAAATAAAGGATGGTATGTTATGTGGGAAAAGCGCAATCATCATACCTCAAATCCTGCCTCAGTCACATGTTGTTTTCGAGTTATATGTCGGAGACAGATTATTTGAAAGTAAAATGGAAAGCGAATATAGTTTAGACAGTGGCGTTGCTGAGAATAACACGGTCGTTCTTCAATCTTCGGACGATGCCAATGAAAGTACAATCACTACCAATATCAGCGAATGGGACATTAAGGACACAGAACGGACAGTTAATGAAGTGGGTTCTATGCTCCGGACTTCCCAATTAGACTTCACTGCTTCAAACGTCCTCAAAGTGATGAACAGGGGAAAACAGATTGCTGAAATTTGCCTGGAGTATTTACGTACTGACGGAACAGAGAAACAAGCCATTGTAATATACCCTATGAGCAATGGAAACACAGACCTGACCCAAGGCCTGGTGATTGAACTGAAAGGGGAAGCCAATAATAAACACGGGGGGAGTGTGATCTGGGATGTTCCGGCAAATAGTCTGACATATACAGAGGGGACATCTGCCGTTATTCCATATATTTATATCTCTGAAGATGAAGAAATCAGAACCGTCCGCCCGGCAAATGCTTTGCAATTACAATTAAAGCCGGACTTACCGGTAGGAGGAGAAAAGAGTATAGAATACCCTATCGTCAAGATCGGTACACAATACTGGACACGCAGTAATTATAAAACGATCAAATATACGGACGGTACCGGTATTGCATGCGGAGGAGTAACAATTCCTAATGGTGAAAGTGCGGTGGTGAACAATAACACGCCACAATACTATGTCTATTCAAATGCTTACTTCTATTATAATGCAGCCGGTGTAGCGGCAGGCGACTTGGCGCCCGACGGTTGGAGAGTGGGTAATGAAACGGACTACAACCGCCTGAAAACATATATACGAGAAAATGCTGCCGTCCTGAAATATAACGAAAATACATGGGAAAACAGTAAACATCCGGTTACCAACCTAACAGGATTCAATGGAGCCGGCGTTGGATATTTCAATAAGAAATACACGGGTTACGCTGGCGCCGCCGTTTACTGGTGCGCAAACAATGAAGAACCAAACAAGGTAGACAAAAAGGTTACGCTTAGTGTAAGCAATAATAACATAACCATCGACGCTGCCGCTGTTGCAGATATGGCCTTGTCTGTCAGATGTGTTCGGAATTAATGGCAACGCTGCCGCAGGGAGGTTTCGCTGCGGCAGCGTTACTTTCAATTTCCAGTTAAAAAGGAACATCATCCAGCGATGGACCGGGTATCTGTGAAGGAGCGCCTGCGCCTTTATTCATGCTGGAGTTGAAGTTTACTCCACTCATTTCACTTTCCGATGGAAGAGGTATCACTAAATCGTCCGGATTCTGGAAGCGGGCGTACTCACTCTTGAAGCGCAGCAAGACATCGCCGGTGGCGCCATTACGATGTTTGGCAATAATGATCTCCGCCATGCCCCGGTAATCCTCTCCTTTTTCACCCTGAAATATCTTATAATATTCGGGGCGGTGGATAAAGCACACGATATCGGCATCCTGTTCGATCGCACCGGATTCACGAAGGTCGCTCAATTGAGGACGTTTGCCCTCGATCCCTTCACGGTTTTCCACGCCGCGATTCAACTGGGAAAGTGCAATGACAGGAATATTTAATTCTTTTGCCAGTCCTTTAAGTGAACGCGAAATGGTACTTACCTCTTCCTGACGATTACCGAATGACATGCCACTGGCATTCATCAGTTGTAAGTAGTCGATAATGATCACTTTGACGGCGTGTTCACGTACCAGGCGCCTGGCTTTGGTACGAAGTTCGAATATGGAGAGTGACGGCGTATCATCTACATAAAGAGGAGCATCAATCAGATCTTTCAGTTTTATATCCAATTGTTGCCATTCATAAGGAAGTAGCTGACCGCTCTTTATCTTTTCACCGGGAATCTCACAAACGTTCACGATCAGACGGTTTACCAACTGAACGTTACTCATTTCAAGAGAAAACAAGGCTACCGGATTCCTGAAATTTACAGCAATATTACGCGCCATGGAAAGCACGAAAGCCGTTTTGCCCATCGCAGGACGGGCGGCAATAATGATCAGGTCGGAGTTCTGCCAACCGGAAGTCATCCTGTCCAATCCGGTAAATCCACTCTCCAATCCGCTCAGACCGTCCGCGCGGGCGGCCGCCTTTTGAAGTAACTGATACGCTTCGGCAATTACAGGATTGATTTGCGTATAGTCCTTCTTCATGTTCCGCTGGGAGATCACAAAAAGCTCACCCTCCGCCTCCTGCATCAGGTCGTCCACATCCTGGGTCTCATCGAAGGCTTTCGATTGTATGCTACTGGTGAACGTGATAAGCTCACGCGCCAGGGACTTCTGCGCAATGATCCGGGCATGGTATTCGATATGAGCGGAAGAAGCTACTTTACTGCTTAACTGGGTGATGTAGAACGGTCCGCCGATCTCTTCCAGTTCACCTTTTTTTCTCAACTGTTCGGTTACCGTCAAGATATCCACAGGTTCCTGATGGACGGATAAATCGGTAATAGCAGCATATATAAGTTGATGAACATGATCGTAAAAAGATTCCGGACGCAAGATTTCACTTACTTGTGAATAAGCATCTTTTTCAATCATCAGCGCTCCCAATATGGCTTCCTCCAGCTCGCGCGCCTGCGGCTGAATACGCCCATAATCTCCGACTACGGCCGGTGATTGGGATTTTGTTCTTGTATTACGCGCTTTTTTCTGTTGTTCCGCCATCTTTTTACCTCCTTCTTTTTTTTAGTGGGGAGCAAAGATAACAAATCCGGCAGGGGAAAAAACCACTTCATCAAAACTTATTTGAGTACAGTTTTAAACAGGCAACTGTTGAAACTCAATGATTAAAGAAAGATCCCTGTACTCTTTTTATGGCAATTCTTCCTACTTTTGTATCCATGTAAAGACAACTCATTCATAATTCAATATGATCACTTTTCCGAATGCCAAAATAAACCTGGGATTAAACATCACCGGAAAACGTCCGGATGGATACCATAACCTGGAAACTGTTTTTTATCCTATTCCCCTGAAAGATGCACTGGAAGTCAATCCCGCTGCAAACAGCAAGAATAAATTCACCTTTCATCCATCCGGAACAGTGATCGACGGTAAACCGGAAGACAATCTCGTTGTCAAAGCCTATCTGATGTTTGATGAGATATTCCATCTTCCTCCTGTTGATATTCATTTGTATAAGCATATCCCTTCGGGTGCAGGTATGGGAGGGGGATCGGCCGACGCCGCATTTATGCTGAAGCTACTTAATGATCTGTTTTCGTTGGGCCTGTCCATTGAGGAGTTAGAGGGTCATGCCGCCGGATTAGGCGCAGACTGCGCTTTTTTTATTCAAAACAGGGCAACCTTTGCAGAAGGCACCGGCCATATTTTTTCACCGGTTTCGCTGTCACTGAAAGACTATCGGTTGGTCGTGGTCAAACCTGATGTATCCGTTTCAACCAAGGCTGCATTTGCAACGATCAGACCACGGAAACCGGTCTATTCACTTAAGGAAACGATTACGCGTCCCATTACCGAATGGAAAGAACTCATGATCAATGATTTTGAAGAGATTGTCTTTCCGCAATATCCGGAAATAGGCGAAATAAAAGAAAAGCTATACCAACAGGGAGCGTTGTATGCATCTATGAGCGGATCCGGTTCATCGGTGTTCGGACTGTTCGATAAACAAAACCCTATTCCAACCGTTTCTGTTCCGGATGGCCGTAGTATAAGTTTAATAGATTGGGACGAAAAATAACGGGGGAGGTTTATCGGAGATTAAAACCTAAACACAGGTTTACCGGTAAGCCTGCGTAGCATCAACAAAGAGGGGCAGTCTCACGACTACCCCTCTTTTCTAACTTTAAATCTAAATCTCTATGAAAAAAACGTTTTGCAAATATACTGTTTTTATTTGATTTACCAACATAAATCCTTATTATAATTAACAAAAAAATAAAATCACATCAAATAGTACCTCAATGAGAGCTATTATCTAACAACGTATATCACATCATCTTGTCGCCACAGGCCCGTATCGAGTTCGACAGTCACGGTTCTCAATGCTTTGATAGGGGATAAATAACCGGCATACCTAATGGTTTAATGCTTCCGGCTTAATGGGATATGCTTTTAATTCCTGCTCTACACCTGTTAATATACGATCTTTTATAGACCTACATGCGCATGTAGGTAAACATACCAATAGGAAAAGATAGCATGACATACCGTATTAAGCAAATAACAAGACAGGTTTATTGCATAAGCCAACAGGTATCGGCAATCTTCTCTCTATAAATGGAACGAATACCGGTACCGCTTCATCCGCATGCCCTCCTTAGGGTTTACCTGGTTTCAGAAAGTCCGCTCTCATCGGACTGAAGCAGTCTATCAGGACGCCGGCTTCGAGGCATACGCATCCGTGCAGCACGTCGGGGGCGATATAGATCCCATCGCCGGCCGAGACGGTCTTTTTCTCTCCACCCACGGTAAACTCAAACGTTCCGCTCGCCACGTAAGTGGTCTGCGTGTGGTAGTGCGTGTGGGGCGTGCCGATGGCGCCTTTTTCAAACTTCACTTTCACCAGCATCACCTGTCCGTCGTATCCCATGATCTGGCGTATTACGCCTTCGCCGGCGGGTTCCCATGGGATTTGGCTCTCATACAAAAATGTTTCGCTTCTTGTTTTCATCATTTTGTTACATTCTTTTTTGTTTTCACTCTTGGTTTGCGTCTGTCCGTTACAGGCAATACATGCCGGCAGGCAGAGCATGCACATCATAAATTTAATTCTGTTCATGATACGTTTTGTTTTTGGATTGATATCTTCAAAGATAGTTATAATCCGTATTGCATATCCTCGTCCCTGACGGGAAAAATATCTTTCCCCTTCGTTTTTCACCAGATTTTGTCGTTGTTTATATAAAATTTCCACATCAGTGAGCCGGAAAAGAATTTACTTTGTACACTATCAACACCGTATTGCTTATGAAAACACCTTATGCTCTTTTCCTTTTTCTTTTTCTTTGCCTGGGCATCCGCGGGCAAGCGGTTTACATGAATCCCATTCTGGGAGGAGATTATCCGGACCCTACGGTTATGCGCGAAGGAGATGACTATTACATGACCCATTCCGCTTTTGACTATCAGCCCGGGCTTGTCGTGTTCCATTCCAGGGACCTTGTACACTGGGAACCGATCAGTTATGCGCTTCAAACGTATCTGGGTTCCGTATGGGCGCCGGACATCTGTAAATACGAAGACAAGTACTACATTTATTTCACCGTAGCGTTCCCCCATGCGCGGAAGAACTATGTGGTTTATTCGGCTTCGCCTTTCGGCCCGTGGAGCGAACCTGTCGATCTTCATATCGGTAACATCGACCCCTGCCACGTAGTAGGTGAGGACGGAACCCGCTGGTTGTTTATGAGTGCGGGGAAGCGAGTCCGTCTGACCGGCGACGGGCTGGCGATCGTTCCCGGTACTGAAGAAACGGTCTATAACGGATGGAAGTATCCGCAGGATTGGCAGACGGAAGGCTTCTGTCTGGAAGGCCCAAAGTTGCGCAGGATAGGTAAGTACTATTATTATCTGAATGCGGAAGGCGGTACTGCAGGGCCTCCCACCAGTCACATGATCACGGTGGCGCGTTCCGAATCCATTGAAGGGCCATGGGAAAACTCGCCCTGGAATCCGCTGGTGCATACGTATGACAAGAGCGAACAGTGGTGGTCGAAAGGACACGGGTCGCTTATCGATACGCCGGACGGACAGTGGATGGTGATTTATCATGCGTATGAGAATGGCTTTCAGAATCTCGGACGGCAAACCTTGATGGAACCGGTTCACATAGACAGGGACGGGTGGTTGCGCAGGGACGAAAACCTTGATGTGGCGAAGCCGGTAGTCTGTCCCCTTGAAGAATACCCGTTGCCCGACCGGAAAGCCTGCCTGGATGAGTTCCGTATAGGCTTGGAATGGAAATTCTATAAATCGTTCGAGCCTGAAAGAGTGTCTGTTCGGAACAAGGTGTTGACGCTGAAAGCCAAAGGTAACACTCCGGCCGATTCCTCTCCGTTGATGTTCGTAACGGGAGACCATCGCTACGAAGTAGAAGTTGAAATTGAGCTTGAGGGCGATGTAACGGCAGGTATCGTTCTCTATTACAACAGCGACTTCTTTATGGGAACGGGGTTCAACAGGAGCCGGCGCATCCGTTATCGCAAGGGAGAGGCGCGTACCGGCGGTTCTCATCTCTCTATGGATACAAATAGCATTTGGCTGCGTATCCGTAACGACGAACACGTAGTGACCGGAGCCTACAGTTACGACGGCGTGCATTGGGAGAATGAAACATGGGGGATGGATATTTCCGGTTATCATCACAACACGTTGTACGAGTTTCAGAGCGTACTGCCGGGAGTGTTCGCAGCCGGTAACGGTTGTGCGGTATTCAGGAACTTTACATATAGAAAGTTAAACGGACAATAAAGATATGAAGAAGATCATGCTGTGTTTTACGGTACTGTTTGCCTGTGTTGCCGGACAAGCGGCGGATAAGCAGGCGCTTCAAGCCATGAAGCGCGCCACACGGTACATGATGGAGGTGGCAAGTTATAACGGAGGATTCGTTTGGAGTTATCTGCCCGACCTGTCCCGGCAGTGGGGCGAACTGGAAGCCCGCCGCACCATGGCATGGATACAGCCTCCCGGCACGCCGGCTGTCGGTCATTTGATGCTGGATGCCTGGCGCGCCACACACGACGAATATTACTACCAATGCGCCGAACGTATCGCCGGTGCGCTGGTGTGGGGACAGCTACCCTGCGGCGGCTGGAACTATATGTTCGACTTTGCCGGCGAAACGTCCACCCGCCAATGGTACGCCACCGTCGGTAAGAATGCCTGGCGGTTGGAAGAATTTCAGCATTACTACGGCAACGCCACTTACGATGACGGCGGAACCATACAGGCCGCCAAGTTCTTCCTGCGCCTCTATCTGGAAAAGAACGACCCGGTCTGGCGGGCGCCGCTGGAGAAGGTCATCCGCTTTATACTCGCGAGCCAATATCCTGTCGGCGGCTGGCCGCAACGCTATCCGCTGATGTACGACCACCCCTTCGGGGGAATGGCGGACTATTCTTCATTCATCACCCTCAATGACGACGTGATACCGGAGATCATCGATTTCCTTTTGCAGTGCTACCAGACGTTGGGACTTTCGTCCCTGAAAGAACCCATTATACGCGCCATGAACCTGGCCATTCTCCTGCAACAGGGCGAACCCTATTCAGGCTGGGCCGACCAATATACGGTGGACGACCTGCAACCGGCACACGCCCGCAGTTACGAACCCCGCAGCGTGAATACCGGTACTACGACATTCATGATACACAAGCTCATGGATTATTACGCCCTGACGGGAGGCGACGCCAAATACCTGTCGGGCATACCGGCCGCCATCCGCTTCATCGAATCGCAGAAACTGCCCGAAACGGAAGTGGCAAAATGGAAACGCCGCCCGAACGGCCCGGACGAGATTCTGACGCCCCGCTTCGTCCATCCCGAAAGCGGCATCCCCCTCTATGTGCACCGTAAAGGCTCGAACGTAAAGAACGGGTATTACTATACAGACCAGAACCTGGAACGCACGATCGCCCATTACAGCTCCGCCGCCCTGATCGACGTAAAGAGACTGAAAACGGAATATGAACGTGTGAAAGCCATCCCGAAGGAGGAACTGAAACGCAGTTCTCCATTCTTCCGGGATTCTTTAGTGTCACTGCCTCCGTTCTATTATTATCCGCGCCGGCGTTTCGGGCAAGCCCCGGCGTTAGACGAAATCATTGGCGGGCTGACGAAGGAAGGGTATTGGCTTAGCCCCATCCGGCAAATATCCCATCCTTACCGACCGTTGCCGGAAGACCTGCCGGCCGGTGACGAGTCCAGGTTTGCGGAGACAATGGCCGGCGACGAGTACGACACTTCTCCCTTCCCGAATACGGAAGTGATGGGGATTTCCACTGCTGTGTTCATTGAAAACATGACCCGTCTGATCCATGCAGTGGCCGGCAATGAATAAAAGACTGTTTTACATGCTGCTTCCACTCATCCTGCTGTATGCCTGCGCGTCCGGCCGGATCACCATGTCGGAGTCGGGCTTGCGCACTGCCGGCTTTGCGGCCGGTGTGGACGGGAAGCAGACCGGACTGTATATCCTCCGCAACGCAAACGGAATGGAAGTGGCCATAACGAATTACGGAGCCAGGATCGTATCGCTGTTGGCGCCGGACCGCGAGGGGCATTTCGCCGATGTAGTCTGTGGCTTTGACAGTCTGGCCGACTACCGGAACTACCGGCAGAATTACGGCGCAACCGTTGGGCGGTACATCGGGCGTATTCTGAACGCACGTTTTGAGATAGATTCCGTAACGTATCATCTGGCTGCCGGAAGCAACGGGCATTGTTCGCACGGCGGGTTTCCCGGATTTGCAGACCGGGTATGGCGCGTACGTTCCATCCGGCGGAACTCATTACGGCTTGAGTATGTGTCTCCCGACGGCGAGAATGGCTTTCCGGGAACGCTGACCCTGCAACTGCATATCTCCCTCGACAACAGGAACGGCTTGTGCTTAGACTACCGGGCAACGACCGACAAACCCACCGTGCTGAATATTTCCAACCATTCCTTTTTCAATCTGACCGGCGATTTAAGCCGCACCATCACGGACGGGACGCTGTGGATCGATGCCGACAGCATTGCGGAATATTCGCCGGACAAATGTGTTACGGGGTTCTTCCTGCCGGTAAAGGACACTCCGTTCGACTTCCTGACGGAACGCCGCATCGGCGAACGTATAGATGAAGACAACGCCCAGCTCAAGGTGACCGGCGGGTATGACCACACATGGAAGCTGAGAAAACCGGACGATCCGGAAACTCCGGCAGCTATTATTCACGACAGGCAAAGCGGGCGGCGGATGGAAATATTCACGACAGAACCGGGCATGCACATCTATACCGCAAACGGACTGAAAGGACGCCCTGCGGGAAAGAAAGGCATCGGGTATCCACGCCGTTCGGCCGTCTGCTTCGAGACGATGCACTTTGCGGACAGTCCCAATAAACCCCGCTTCCCGTCCACCTTACTACGGCCGGGGGAGGAGTTCCGCTCGCGAACGGTGTTCAGATTCGGGGTATCACAAGCCCCTGGAAAGGATGAAAATTAAACACAGAGGCAGAGAGAATAAATCTCTGTCATGGAACAGACTTGTTTCTTTATATCGTTAAGAACTTTGGCCTTTATTGTATACCTCTTTCACGCAGTTTCAACTGCCACGCCCATGCGGAGCGAAGCGTATCTTCAACGTTGGTTCCGGCTTTCCATCCCAATTCTTTATTTGCATATTCCGGATCAGCCCATACCTGCTCTATATCCCCGGCGCGGCGGCCTGTGATCTCGTAGTTCAATTTTACACCGGTGGCGCTTTCAAAAGCATGTATCAATTCCAAAACCGAAAGGCCGCGGCCTGTTCCGATGTTGAAGACCTCGACGTCGGATTTCTGTTTCTTCTGCAGAATTCTATCGATTGCAATGACATGGGCTTTAGCCAGATCAACCACATGAATAAAATCACGGATGCAGGACCCGTCGGGAGTGTTATAATCATCGCCGAACACACTTAGCTTTTCACGGATACCGATAGCCGTTTGCGTAAGGTAAGGGATCAGATTCTGAGGCACTCCGTTGGGCAGTTCTCCCAACAAAGCGCTGGGATGGGCGCCTATCGGATTGAAATACCGCAGCAATATGGCGTTAACCGGAGCGCCGGAAGCAACGGTATCCCGGATGATTTCTTCATTGATCTGCTTTGTATTCCCGTATGGGGATTCCGCTTTCTTTATCGGAGCTTTCTCTGTCACCGGCAGTTCATCCGGTTGCCCGTAAACCGTACATGAGGACGAAAACACAATTCCGCCGACCTGATGTTCAGGCATCAACTCCAACAGGTTGATCAAAGACACCAGATTATTCCGGTAATACAACAATGGTTTCTGAACGGATTCACCCACGGCCTTACTGGCGGCAAAATGAATAATGGCTTCAATCCCCTTGTATTTGGCGAACAACGCATCTAAACCGTTGTAATCAAGACAATCCAGCTCTTCAAAGACCGGACGGATGCCGGATACTTTTTCTATATTATCTACAACATCGACTCCGGAATTTGACAGGTTATCTATAATGATAACTTCGTACCCTGAATGTTGTAACTCTACAACCGTGTGAGACCCTATATATCCTGTGCCTCCGGTAACCAGAATTCTTTTTTTCATTGTGTTTTTATATTATTGGTTTATTATATCCGTTGCAAATATAAATAAAAAAAAGTATTTATATACCACCGGATTATGAGTTCACTGAGCGTTGCAAGGCCTGCCGGGCAGGCATGACACGCCAATACTTGTGTGACGTTGCAAACAACCTTGTTTGAGGTGTTCAAACAACCTTGTTTGAGATGACATAACAGCAGTAGAGACGCAAGACATTGCGTCTCTACTGCTGTTGCGTTATATCTAAGGAAACGGATTTTTTAAAAGTTTTTATCGAACGACGCCCGAGAAGCCCATAAAAGCCATAGCCAGAAGCCCGGCGGTGATGAGTGCAATAGGTGTTCCTTCCATACCTTTAGGTAGTTTCACAAGACTCATCTGTTCTCTTAAACCGGCAAAAAGGATCAATGCCAGGGTAAATCCAATAGCTGTAGAGAAAGCAAAAACAACACCTGTGAGGAGATCGTAATCTTTCTGAATGACGAGGATCGCTACTCCGAGAATACAACAGTTCGTTGTGATCAATGGTAAGAATACCCCTAATGCCTGATAAAGAGCCGGTGACACTTTCTTCAAAATGATCTCCACCATTTGCACCAGACCGGCAATGACTAAAATAAAAGTAATGGTCTGCAAATATTGCAAGCCAAACGCATCAAGCACATACTTCTGTATCAGGAACGTTACGATAGTAGCAATGGTAAGCACAAATGTTACTGCCGCTCCCATACCGGTAGCTGTTTCCACCTTCTTGGAAACTCCCAGAAAAGGACAGATACCCAGGAATTGTGACAACACGATGTTGTTCACAAAAATGGCCGAAATAAATATAATGATATATTCCATAGTCATAAATCGATTAAGTTATGCTTTCTTCAGATGGTTTATTATGGCAATGAGATAGCCCAGGGCGATAAATGCACCCGGTGCAAGCACAAACAACAACATTCCGTAATCTTCGGGGTAAAGGGTGAAGCTGAAGATTTTACCTGTACCCAGAAGTTCGCGGATAGCGCCCAATAAAGTCAAAGCCAATGTAAAACCCAGTCCCATGCCCAGACCGTCGAACATTGAACCGACCGGATTGTTTTTGGCGGCAAAAGCTTCAGCACGTCCGAGTACAATGCAGTTTACCACAATCAAAGGAATAAAAAGCCCCAACGTAGCGTATAGTCCGGGCACATACGCTTGCATAATCATTTGAAGCAGGGTAACAAATGATGCAATGATCACAATAAAAGCAGGAATACGCACCATATCGGGAATCAGGTTCTTTACCAGGGAAATCACCAGGTTGGAACAGATCAGCACAAACAGGGTGGCCAGCCCCATCCCCATCCCGTTTACGGCGGAAGAGGTTGTGCCCAATGTCGGGCACATACCAAGCAGAAGCACAAGTACAGGGTTTTCTTTGATAACCCCGTTCATTAATACTTTAAAGTTATTCATATCTTATACTCCTTTCTTTTTAATTGGCGTTGATGGAATCAGTAGATTCGACTTTCGTTGTGGCGGAGGTGTTCGTATCCGTATCGACCTGCCGGGAAGCCGAAGTAAATCCGTCAGGATTTCCGTTGTATGCAGCGTACGCAGCGTTCACCGCATTCAAAAAAGCGCGGGTAGTAATTGTAGAGGCTGTAATGGCATCGATTTGTCCGCCATCGTTCTTTACGACCAAAGGCGCTTCTCCCGGATGCATGCCAACGATCTCTCCTCTGCTTCCTTTCTTGAACCACACGTCGGCTTTAGACCCCAATCCGGGGGTTTCGGCATGGGCTAACAGCGCATAGTCATGGATCTTACCCGCAGCATCGAAACCGACAAGGAGTTTGATCTCTCCTCCGAATCCTAAAGATGTAGCTTGCACGGCCGTGCCGACAAGTTGTCCGCCGCTTTTCGCCGGATAAATAATGTACTGAACAAGTTGCCTGCCGTTCTTTTCTTCGAATATGGTGTCACATTCTTCCACAGGGTTGTTGTCGAACTCCGGTACGACTCTCTCCAGCGCATCGTTCAATGCTTTCATGTTTGCCGTAGCAATGGGTTCCTTCGTCAACTCATTCACGTAAGCAAGCAGTCCTACGGCAATAACCGTTACGCCTGTAAGCACCAGCAACATATTTTTAAGTGATGATCCCAGCTTTTTCATTTCTTTTTCGCCACCTCCCCAAAGCGTTTCGGTTTACAATACATATTTATCAACGGAGTAAAGGCATTCATGATCAGAATGGCAAACGACATACCTTCGGGATAAGCGCCGAACATGCGGATAACCACGGTCAGAAGGCCAATAGCTACGCCGTAAATCAGCATGCCCTTTTTACTCATCGGGGAGGTTACATAATCGGTCGCCATAAAAACGGCGCCGAGCAACAAACCGCCCGAAAGCAGTTGAATGACCGGGGATACATATATTTCGGGATTAACCAGATGCATAATGCCGGAGAACAGATACACTGTCGCCAGGATAGATACCGGAATATGCCAGGTAATGATCTTCCTCCATAGCATATATATCAGTCCGGCAAGCAGGGCGACGGCGCTTATTTCACCCAGGCATCCGGGATTATTTCCTATAAACAGATCCCAGGCATCCGGAAGGTCTGCCAGAGTCGTATTCGGATCATGATGAATGATCTTTTTCATAATGGCAAGCGGAGTTGCGGCAGTCTCTACGTCAACGTACGAACCTAACCGGCCGGCAACCGGCCAGGTAGTCATCTGTACGGGGAAAGAGAGCAACAGGAATACGCGACCCGCCAATGCCGGATTGAAAGGATTATTGCCTAATCCTCCGAAAGACATCTTTCCCGCTCCGATGGCAAACAAAGCGCCGAGAATAATGATCCAGACCGGAAGATTGGAAGGCAGGTTAAACGCTAACAATACGCCGGTAATAACGGCGGAACCATCGCAGATCGAGTCTGTGTTTTTCTTCAGGAGATAGTTGGCGATCGCCCACTCGAACAACACACAGGCAATGACTGATGTGGCGGTAACGACCAGAGCCCCCAACCCATAAAAGACAAGCGACGCGATAAAAGCCGGTATCAGTGCGATCAACACGCCATACATATTCTTTTGTATGCTATCGCCGCTATGAACATGGGGCGACAGGGATACGATCAATTTCTTTTCCATATATCAGACTAATTTTTAGTTTGACGTGAACGGATCATTGCACCGACCCTGGCTTTTCCTAAACGGCAATAGTCGAGCAGGGGCAAGCGGGCGGGGCAAGTGAACTGACAGGAGCCACATTCTATGCAGTCCATAATACGTTCGTTTTCTATTCTTTCAAAATCTCCATTTTCGGCTAAAACCGACAATAAATAAGGCTCCAGTCCCATCGGACATGCACCTACACATTTAGCGCACCGTATGCAGCTTTTACGTTCGCCACGTTTCGCTTCTTTCATGTTCATGATTAGAATACCGGAGCTGCCTTTAGCCGTCGGCACGTCCGTATTCACCAGCGCTTTCCCCATCATCGGGCCTCCGCTGATGATCTTGCCGGTGTCTTCCGGCAGTCCGCCGCAAGCATCGATCAACTGTTGCACCGGAGTACCGATACGTGCAAGAAAATTGGACGGTTGCCTGACAGACTTCCCTGTTACGGTAACGACACGTTCGATTAAAGGCTTGTTTTTCTGAACGGCCTCGTAAACAGCGTATGCAGTACCTACGTTTTGAACTACCGCACCGACAGAAACAGGAAGAGCGCCGCTGGCTACCTGACGGGACATCACAGCGTCAATCAGCTGTTTCTCTCCGCCTTGAGGATATTGTACTTTCAACGGTACAACCGTTATGCCGGCATAACCGGCAGCCACCCGCGCCATCAGCGCTATGGCGTCGGGCTTGTTATTCTCAATGCCGATAAACGCCTTATTCACTTTCACGGCTTTCATCAGTATGCTCACCCCTGCCATAATTTCTTCGGCGCGTTCCAACATCAACTGATGGTCTGCCGTGAGGTAAGGCTCACATTCCACGGCATTTATGATGATACATTCCGCCTTTGCCGAAGGGGGAGGCGTCAGTTTCACCTGAGTGGGGAAACAAGCGCCGCCCAATCCGACAATACCGGCGTCTGCAATCTTCCTGACGATCTCTTCCGGGGAAAGCGTACATTCCTTTACCAGGCCGGGGGTGCGGTCAATATGTTCTTCCCATTCGTCGCCATCGGTATCGATAAAGATGGCCGGTCTGGCGTATCCGCCGGCATCGACAATGGAATCTATCTTCGTCACTTTACCACTCACCGAGGAGTGGACCGCCGCCGATACAAAACCGTTGGCTTCGGCAATCAGGGTTCCCACCCTGACCACATCTCCTTTTGCCACAACCGGCTTTGCGGGCGCCCCGATGTGTTGCCCCAGCAGAATAACGGCTTTTGCAGGAACATCTGCGGTTATGATGGGCTGATGCGCTGAATATTTATTTTCGTGCGGATGAACTCCGCCAATTGAAAATGTTTTCAACATACAGTTTATGTATTAGTCTGTTTATTACTCTCTTATTCTTATGCTTCGACCGCCGCTTCTTTCACCTCTTCTCTGGGCTTGCGGGGAGGGAAGTTCTCTTCTATAATGGCATGTTGCGGGCAGAGTTCAACACATTTGCGGCACAACTTGCATTTGTTGAAGTCAATGCAGGCCAGGTTGTTTCCCATTGTGATGGCTTCGAACGAGCAGGCTTTCACACATATTCCGCAGCCGATGCAACCCACCCGGCATGCTTTGCGCGTCACCGCCCCTTTGTCTTTATTCACACAAGAGACATAAACGCGGCGCGATTTCTTTCCCTTGGGCCGCAGTTCAATAATTGATTTCGGACAGGCTTTTACACAAGCGCCACAAGCTGTACATTTATCTTCGGTCACTTCGGGAAGCCTGGTCTCAGGGTTTATATGGATGGCGTCGAACCGGCAGACAGAAACACAATCGCCACATCCCAGACACCCGTAGCTACATCCGGTCTCGCCGCCGTAAAGAGAAGCGGCAATGGCGCAGCTGGGCGCACCGTCGTACACATTGGTGCGGGGACGATTGGCGCACGAGCCGCTACATTTCACTATCGCAAGCATCTGCTCGGACGTTCCTGCATCCCTGCCCAGGATAGACGCTATCTGAGTCATCAGCTCCCCGCCGCCTACCGGACACAATTTCCCGTCGAGTGTATCTGCCTTTACACAGGCATCGGCAAATCCCGCACAACCGGGATAGCCGCAACCTCCACAGTTAGCCTGAGGGAGGATCTCTGCCACCTGGGCGATTCGCGGATCTTCATACACAGCGAATTTTCTGGAAGCCATATAAAGGATAGCCGCCAATGCAAGGGCTATCGCTCCCAGTGAGATCACTGCAATCAGAATCAAATTCATAAATCAGCTAATTATTAGATTTTATTGTGAATGAAAAATTCTTTTTCAATCCGGCCCTGTTCAACCATACGACAAAATAGTAAGGGATCAGCAGCCCCAGGGATATAAGGCCGGACAGCAGTTCATTACCCTCCAGGACATGCATACAGATGAAAAGGGAAGAGAATGAGACGAAAAAGGGAATGACAAAGGCCAGAAGTACAGCCATCATTCCCATGGAAGCCTGCCCTGTAACGGTCACGCGGTCTCCTGTTTTATAAGCGGAATACGGAGCGTTTATTTCAATGATCTTCTCTTTGCCGGCGGCGGAAAGACAGCGGTCACCCGCACTGCACGAAGCGCATGAAGAGGTTTGGATGATTTTCACGGAAACAAGAGAGCTGTCAACGTTTTCCACAATACCTTGATGGGTTATTACATTAGCCATTTTGCAAACTGCAAGTTACAAATCGCGGCAAATTTAAGTATATTTTGTTAATCATGAAGCATTCCCCTGTTTTTTCCATGAAGAAACCGGCTTTTTTAGTTTTATTTTCAAATCAGGCGGTTACATCCTTAATTTCATTCCTGCGAAGAGGGTATCCGGTTTGAAAGTGAATACGCTATGCATTTCACCGGCCATGCACAGGCCACATTCGTTGCAGATGCCGGCGCTTTCGCCGGGGCATTCGTTTAGCCGGGCGCCATCGGCCAGAATGAAGTTGGACACCCAGCATTGTTTCCTGAATGTGTTGCGTTTCATGAATTTCAGTCCGGACACGGAGTTGATGACGGGATAGCCGGATTTTTTCATCTCAATGATCCTGTCAATCATTTTTTCCCGGATATCCCAGTCAAGGAACAGTTCTTCCGTTCCTTTCCAGGGCGTATGGAAATTCAGTGATATGGCCTGTATTGCCGGATGTTTCCGGGCGTATTCTATGGTTTCTTCCACGCTGGGATAGTTCCGTGAATTGATGACCATGTTGAAATTAAGCGCCTTATGTCCGCAGGTTGCGACATTCTTCTCCAGCCGTTCGAAGGCGCCCCGGCCTCTGATCTCGTCATGATAGCGTCCGAGTCCGTCCAGGCTTACCCAGATGGAGTCTGCCGCGCAATCGGCAAAAGGTAACTGCGCATTGGTCGTTACGGTGGTCGAAAAGAAACCGATTGCTTTGGCCAGCCGGATCAGATCGTTTATATCCCTGTCGTTCTCTTTCCAGAGGAAAGGTTCGCCTCCTTCGAAATCCACAAAGCGCGATCCGCGGCGATAGCAGTATTTCAGTTCTTCGGCTATCTCCTGCATCGTTTTGGTGTGCGGATCGGCAAGGTTATAGACGTTGCAGTGTTTACAGGTCAGGTTGCATCTGTCCGAAACGAACAGGACGGACTGCAACGGGCGTTTGACTCCCATGAATCTGGCGTTGAAAAACCACCGCCCCAGATAGAATAATTTCCTCACGTTGCCGGCTAAATAAAGGATAAAACAATCAGGATGAGGCAGAAGAACGACAGGAGGTTCCGGCTAAGCATCCACCGGATCATAAACCAGTCGATTCCGGCGGCCTGTATTCGTTTCCAGTTTTCCATGGGTCCCATCCAGAAACGGGGTTTGACGGTTTCTTTCCGGTTTCCGGTGAACCGGATGAGGAGACAGAACAGGCCGGCGGCCATCGGGAGGGTCAGGAATACGGCCAGGCAGCCTGGTGAAAGATAGTCGCCCGCCACGCCGGCCCCTATAAATATATAAGGTAAGTAGGTGAGCAGCGCCGAAACGGCCAGCATGGACCGTTTATTGTCCAGCAGGACGGCCAGTGTCATTTTCCCGATGCGTTTGTCCGGTTCGTAGTCCATGATGGAATGGGTGTAAACAATGTTGGCCACCAACAGGCCTACGGGTATGGAAACGATCCATATCGCCGGGCTTAAGGCGCCACACGAAGCATAGTAAACGCCGACCATCAACAGAGGGCCGAACATGACTCCGATCAGGAGTTCTCCCAGTCCCCGGTAACTGAACCGGAAAGGACTGCCCGAATAGGACAGGCCCAGGAAACCGGCGATGAGAATCAATCCGTAGATGCCGGCTCCTCTCCAAAAAGAGATCGCTATGCCGGCAAGCACGGCTGTTGCACAGAAAATGACTGCCGCGATCAACAACGCTTTTACCGTCGTTCTTCCCGACAGGATGTAGTCGCATTTGGCCAGCCGGGAGCGGATACCTGCATTTGCCAATTCGATACGTATACCGGCCCCCTTCTTCCTGTAATCAAAATAATCATCGAACAGGTTCATGCCCAGATGCGCCAGGGCGACTCCAATAATACTTAAAAAAGCTAACGGCAAGGAAAAGGTTTCGGCGCGCGAAGCCATACATGCGGCAAGCGCAGCAGGCAGCACGCTTTGAGGTAACGCCGTCTTGCGGGCGTTGTTCAGCCAGAATTTAATGATATTCATATCGGATTTGTTTTTTCGGGAGGTAAAGATAGGTTTTTTTCGTAAAATACGAATTAAATTCCGGCTAAACACGAAAGGAGTTGAAACGCAGATTTCCGCAGATTCCCGCAGATTTTTAATTCTAATCTGCGTTTCAAATTCCGTCGAAATGGTTTCCGCCGCGCAGATGACGCAAAAACGCCGTCGAAGCGTCGTCCGCCGCGCAGATAATGCAAGAGTGTTGTCAAAACGATTTCTGCTGCGCAGATGGCGCAAAAACGCCGTCGAAACGATTTTCTGCTGCGCAGATGGCGCAAAAACGCCGTCGAAACGATTTTCTGCTGCGCAGATGACGCAAAAACGCCGTCGAAACGGTTTTCTGCTGCGCAGATGGCGCAAAAACGCCGTCAAAACGATTTCTGCTGCGCAGATGACGCAAAAACGCCGTCGAAACGCCGTCAACTGAGAAAATGTAATAAAAACGCCGTCGAAATGGTTTCCGCCGCGCAGATGGCGCAAAAACGCCATCGAAAACACGTTTCGGAACTGAAAAAGCCAAAATGAAAGGGTTTTACGAAAAAACGAGAAAAAAGGGTGTGGTTTTAACTTATTCTGTATATTTGCAGGGTTTATATTTGACATATAGAAGAATAAAAACCGATTTAATTTTAATTTTAAATAAACTATGGCAGACAGTAAAGAAAAACTTTTCTCGGATTTTCCTCCCGTTCCGCCCGAACAGTGGATGGAAAAAGTCGTGGCCGACCTGAAAGGCGCCGACTACGAGAAGAAACTCGTTTGGAAAACAAACGAAGGATTCAAGGTGAAACCATTCTACCGCGAGGAAGACATCGCCGGCTGGGCGACGACCAACGCGCTTCCCGGAGAATATCCTTACCTCAGAGGCACAAGAAAGAATAACAATTGGCTGATTCGCCAGGATATTCGCGTGGACGACCCCCAGGCCGCGAACGCGAAAGCGCTGGAGATCCTGGGCAAGGGCGTAGATTCACTTGGTTTCCGCGTGGAGGCCCGGAAACTCAGCCCGGAATTTATTGACCTCTTATTGAACGATATCCACGCAGGAGCAACCGAATTGAACTTTTCCATTCGTCCGGGTCAGGCGGTGGCGCTGGCCGGATTGTTGGCGGAGTATTTCAATAAGAAAGACTACGACCTCAAGGAACTGCGCGGGTCGATCGACTATGATTATTTCAACGGAATGCTCGTTGAAGGTAAAGCGGACGGTGATCCGGTACAGACGGCCAAAGCCCTGCTCGAAATCATCCAGCCGCTTCCTCTGTATCGCGTGTTGAGCGTCAATGCACTGACGCTGAACAACGCCGGAGCTTATATCTCGCAAGAACTTGGTTACGCCCTGGCCTGGGGCAACGAATATATGGAACAACTGAGCGATGCGGGAATACCCGCCGGCTTCATTGCGAAAAGACTGAAGTTCAATTTCGGCATCAGTTCCAACTACTTCATGGAAATAGCGAAGTTCCGCGCCGCCCGTATGTTATGGGCGAATATCGTTTCCACCTACAAGCCCGAAAGCATGACCGGATGCGAAAAGACAGGCCCGGACGGCGAGTGTCTTTGTTCGGGACGCATGCAAGTCCATGCAGAGACTTCCTCGTATAACCTGACGCTGTTCGATGCACATGTCAACCTGCTCCGTACGCAGACGGAAGCGATGAGCGCCGCCCTGGCGGGAGTAAACTCAATCACGGTGACGCCGTTCGACAAGGTCTATCAGACACCGGATGACTTTTCGGAACGGCTGGCGCGCAACCAACAGTTACTCCTCAAAGAGGAATCTCACTTCGACAAGGTCGTCGACCCGGCCGCCGGATCATACTATATCGAAAACCTGACGGTTTCCATTGCCCGGCAGGCATGGGAATTATTCCTCAAAATACAGGACGAAGGCGGATTCCACGCCGCAGTGAGATCGGGAAGCGTACAGAGAGACATCAACGAGACAGGCAGGAATCGCCATAAGGCTGTCGCCCAACGCCGGGAAATCCTGCTGGGCACCAACCAATATCCCAACTTTACAGAACAGGCGGGAGAGAAAAGGCCGGCCGGATATCGTTGCAACAGTGACGATGGCGGGAAAGAAGTGGAAACCCTGAACTTCGACCGCGCTGCCGGCGAGTTTGAAACTCTGCGTCTGGAAACCGAAGCGTCGGGCAAACGTCCGAAAGCCTTTATGTTGACCATCGGCAATCTGGCCATGCGCCAGGCGCGCGCCCAGTTCTCCTGTAACTTCTTCGCCTGTGCAGGCTATGAAGTGGCGGATAACCTGGGATTCCCAACGGTCGAAGCGGGAATAGATGCGGCGATGGCTGCAAAAGCGGATAT
Organism: Mediterranea sp. (in: CFB group bacteria); assembly: GCA_031258135.1. Classification (GTDB taxonomy): domain Bacteria; phylum Bacteroidota; class Bacteroidia; order Bacteroidales; family Bacteroidaceae; genus Bacteroides. Next base: position 21,436 of record JAIRNG010000141.1, on the reverse strand, counting down.
CGTCGTGCTTTGCTCAAGCGACGATGAGTACGCGGAATATGCCGTTCCCGCCTTCAGGACGCTGAACGGCCGCGCCCTCTTTGTCATTGCCGGCATGCCCGCCAACGCAGACGAACTCCGGGCCGAAGGCATTGAGAACTTCATCAACGTTCGCTCCAATGTGCTGGATACATTGAAAGATTACAATGCACAATTGTTGAGTTGAAAATTGAAAGTTGAAAATTGAAAGTTACGATGCCGCAAGGCAACTTTCAACTAAATAATAAAAACAATGAAACCAAATTTTAAAGATTTAGATATATTCGCCGGACTTCAGCCTGCAAATAGCGCTGAAAGACAAAAAATCAATCCTGTCACAGCGAATTGGGAAACGCCCGAACATATCGTTGTGAAACCTGTCTATACCAAAGAAGACCTTGAAGGCATGGAACACTTGAACTATGCCGCGGGTATCCCCCCCTTCCTTCGCGGGCCTTATTCGGTCATGTACACGCTTCGCCCGTGGACCATCCGCCAGTACGCCGGATTCTCCACCGCCGAAGAATCGAACGCATTTTACCGCCGCAACCTGGCCTCCGGACAGAAAGGACTTTCGGTAGCGTTCGACCTGGCCACACACCGCGGCTACGACCCGGATCATGAGCGCGTGGTGGGCGACGTAGGTAAAGCAGGGGTGTCCATCTGCTCGTTAGAGAACATGAAAGTACTGTTTGACGGCATCCCGTTGAATAAGATGTCCGTATCCATGACGATGAACGGCGCCGTACTTCCGGTATTGGCATTCTATATCAATGCAGGGTTGGAGCAAGGCGCTAAGCTCGAAGAACTTTCGGGTACGATACAGAATGATATTCTCAAGGAGTTCATGGTGCGCAACACATACATCTACCCGCCTGCATTCTCCATGAAGATTATCTCCGATATCTTTGAATATACCTCCCGGAAGATGCCCAAGTTCAACTCCATATCCATATCGGGCTACCACATGCAGGAAGCGGGTGCCACCGCCGATATAGAGCTGGCATATACGTTGGCCGACGGACTGGAATATCTCCGCGCCGGCACTGCCGCGGGGATTGATATTGACGCTTTTGCACCCCGCTTGTCATTCTTCTGGGCGATCGGCATGAATCACTTCATGGAAATCGCCAAGATGCGTGCGGCCCGTTTGTTGTGGGCGAAGATCGTCAAGCAGTTCAATCCGAAGAACCCGAAATCGCTGGCGTTGCGTACACACTCGCAAACTTCCGGCTGGTCGCTCACGGAACAAGACCCGTTCAACAACGTCGGGCGCACCTGTATCGAAGCGATGGCCGCCGCATTGGGACACACCCAATCCCTGCATACCAACGCATTGGACGAAGCGATCGCACTTCCTACCGATTTTTCCGCCCGTATTGCACGTAATACGCAGATTTATATCCAGGAAGAAACGTATATCACTAAAAATGTAGACCCGTGGGGCGGTTCTTACTACGTGGAATCGTTGACCAACGAAATCGCCCACAAAGCCTGGGAACTGATTCAGGAGGTCGAACAGTTGGGCGGAATGGCGAAAGCGATCGAGACAGGCGTCCCGAAAATGCGTATCGAAGAAGCTGCCGCCCGTGCTCAGGCCCGTATCGACGCCGGATCGCAAACCATCGTGGGAGTGAATAAATACCGGCTGGAGAAAGAAGCTCCGATTGATATTCTCGAAATCGACAACACCGCCGTTCGCAAGGAACAGATCGAACGGTTGAAGGAACTGAAAGAAAACCGCGACGAAGCAAAAGTACAGGCAGCCCTGGAGGCCATCACCAAGTGTGTGGAAATCCGGGAAGGCAACCTGCTGGAACTTGCGGTGGAGGCAGCTCGCGTGCGGGCTACATTGGGTGAGATTTCTTACGCATGTGAGAAAGTCGTTGGACGTTATAAAGCAGTAATCAGAACAATATCAGGCGTGTATTCAGCAGAAAGTAAAAACGATGCGGACTTCAGGCGCGCTACCGGATTAGCCGACAAGTTCGCGAAGAAAGAGGGACGTCAACCGCGTATCATGATAGCCAAGATGGGTCAGGACGGCCACGACCGCGGAGCGAAAGTAGTGGCCACAGGCTATGCCGACTGCGGATTCGACGTGGATATGGGACCATTGTTCCAGACCCCGGCCGAAGCGGCCCGCCAGGCGGTTGAGAATGACGTAAACGTAGTGGGTGTATCTTCACTGGCCGCAGGACATAAGACACTCGTACCACAGATCATTGACGAGCTGAAAAAACTTGGCCGTGAAGACATCGTAGTGATAGCGGGCGGAGTGATTCCGGCGCAGGACTATGACTTCCTGTATAAAGCAGGCGTAGCCGCAATCTATGGCCCCGGCACCTCAGTGGCCAAAGCTGCTTGCCAGATTCTTGAAATCCTGCTTGACGAAGAGTAACGGTTTAATACTGACCTTACCGTTCGGTTAAGAAAGTCCGATTAAGAAAGAATGATAGTTTGCATAGCCGAAAAGCCCTCCGTGGCGCGCGACATCGCCGGGATAGTCGGCGCGAAAACAAAAAAGGACGGGTATTATGAAGGAAACGGGTATCAGGTCACCTGGACGTTCGGGCATCTGTGCACATTGAAAGACCCCGCCGAATATACGCCGGCCTGGAAATGGTGGAGCTTGGGCAGTTTGCCGATGATCCCGCCGCGTTTCGGCATCAAGTTGATCGGGAATCCTGCGCACGAAAGGCAATTCCGCATCATCGAAGGCTTAATGAAACAGGCCGGTGAGATCATCAACTGTGGTGATGCCGGACAGGAAGGAGAACTGATACAACGTTGGGTGATGCAGAAAGCCGGCGCCCAATGTCCCGTCAAACGTCTCTGGATATCTTCGCTGACCGAGGAAGCGATAAAAGAAGGGTTTGCGAAACTGAAAGACCAATCCGATTTCCAACCGCTGTATGAGGCCGGACTTTCCCGTGCGATTGGCGACTGGCTGTTAGGAATGAATGCCACCCGGTTATATACGGTAAAATACGGACAGGAAAAGCAGGTGCTTTCCATCGGGAGGGTGCAGACGCCCACGCTGGCGCTTATAGTCAACCGTCAGTTGGAAATAGAAAACTTCAAGCCGGAACCGTATTGGGAACTGAAAACCGTTTACAGGGAAACCACTTTTTCGGCGACCAAAGGCCGGTTTACCTCCAAAGAAGAAGGAATGGAGTTCCTGGAGACCGTGAAGCAATCGGACTTCACCGTTACGGATGTCTCCTCCAAGCGAGGTGTGGAATATGCTCCCCGCCTGTTCGACCTGACCTCTCTCCAGGTGGAATGTAACAGGAAATTCGGTTATTCGGCCGATGATACGTTGAAATTGATTCAATCGTTATACGAAAAGAAGGTGACCACTTACCCGCGTGTAGATACCACTTACCTGAGCGATGATATGTATCCCAAGTGCCCCGGCATCCTCAAAGGACTGAAAGATTATGAGGCGTTGACGGCCCCGCTGGAAGAAGCGAAGCTACCCAAATCGAAAAAGGTTTTTGATAACGCGAAGGTGACGGACCACCATGCCATCATTCCTACAGGGATGAATCCGCAGAATCTTACAGACATGGAACGCCGGGTGTTCGATCGGATCGCCCGCAGGTTCATCGCCATATTCTATCCGGATTGTAAGATCTCTACCACAACTGTTCTGGGCGAAGTGGACAAGATAGGTTTCAAGGTAACCGGCAAGCAGATCCTCGAACCCGGTTGGCGCACCGTGTTTGCCAAAGAACAGATAGAAGATAAAGAGGAAAAGGAAGGCGACGAAGAGCAGGCGTTACCGGCTTTCACGAAAGGAGAAAGCGGGCCGCACCTTCCCGACCTGAATGAGAAGTGGACGCAACCGCCGAAGTTTTATACCGAGGCGACCTTGCTGCGCGCCATGGAAACTGCGGGCAAGCTTGTCGACAATGACGAGCTGCGCGATGCGCTGAAAGAAAACGGTATTGGTCGCCCGTCTACCCGCGCCGCCATCATCGAAACACTGTTCAAACGGAATTATATCCGCAAGGAACGCAAAAACCTCATCGCCACTCCAACGGGTGTCGAACTCATCGGGCTTATCCGTGAAGACCTGCTCAAATCGGCGGAGCTTACCGGCATCTGGGAGAAGAAGCTCCGGGGGATAGAGAAGAAAACCTACGATGCGCATCAGTTTCTGGAAGAATTGAAAGTAATGGTTTCGGAAATTGTGAACAGCGTACTCGCAGACAATTCCAATCGCCGGATCACCCTGCAGCAAAGCACAGCCAGGGAGTTGGAGGAAAAGACTAAGAAGAAGAAAGAAACAAAGGCGCGGGACAAGGACGCCTGCGTTGTCGGCCATCCCTGTCCCGTTTGCGGCAAAGGCGTAATCATTGAAGGAAAAACGGCTTACGGCTGTTCGGAATGGCGGAACGGCTGCACGTTCCGGAAAGCGTTTTAGCGCGCGGGGCTTGTCACGAATAGGCCAGGTGAAACTCAATCACCGCTTCGATTCCCTTACGGAAAATCTCCAGGTTGAAGTTCTCGTTGGGCGAGTGGATCGCATCCGACTCCAGTCCGAAACCCATCAATACCGTCTTAATACCGAGCGTTCGCTCGAACGTGGAGATGATGGGGATGCTCCCTCCGCGGCGCACGGCCAGGGGTTTCTTGCCGAACGCTTTCTCAAATCCTTTCTCGGCAGCTTGGTATGCCGGCAACGTAATGGGACAGACATACCCGTCGCCGCCGTGCATTTCCCGAACCTCGACGCGCACGCTCTCCGGCGCGATGGAAACTATGTAATCGGCAAACATACGGGAGATGGTGCGGTGATCCTGATGAGGCACCAACCGGCAGGATACTTTGGCATAAGCCTTCGCCGGCAGCACGGTTTTTGAACCTTCCCCGGTGTAGCCTCCCCAGATGCCGCATACATCAAATGACGGGCGGCAACTGTTGCGTTCCAGAGTAGAATATCCTTTCTCGCCGCAGAGCGCTTTCACGCCGATGGCTTTCTTATATTTTTCTTCATCGAAAGGTATGCCGGCGATCATCTCCCGTTCGGCGCCGGAAACCTCTTCCACTTCATCATAAAATCCGGGGATTGTCACGCGCCCGTCGCTATCCGTCACCTTATTGATCATGCTGCAAAGCACGTTGATCGGGTTAGCCACGGCGCCACCGAAATGTCCGGAATGTAGGTCGCGGTTCGGCCCTGTCACCTCTATCTCCCAATAGGCCAGTCCGCGAAGCCCGGTGGTCAGCGAGGGCAGGTCGGCGCCCAACATGCTGGTATCACTGACCAGAATGACATCCGCTTTCAGCAATTCCTTGTGTTCTTCACAGAATGTTTCCAGGCTTGGGGAACCGATCTCTTCCTCGCCCTCGAAGATGAATTTCACATTGTTCTTCAGGAGGTTGTTCTTTATCAGGTATTCAAAGGCCTTTACCTGTATGAAGGCCTGTCCCTTGTCGTCATCCGCTCCGCGCGCCCAGATGTGACCATCCCGTATCTCAGGCTCGAAAGGTTGGCTTTTCCAGAGACCCAACGGCTCGACAGGCATCACGTCATAGTGTGCATAAATCAATACGGTCTTTGCCGCAGGGCTTACGGTCTTTTTCCCGAAAACGACAGGATTGCCGGCGGACGGCATAATTTCCACTTCATCGGCGCCGGCTTCCAATAAGAGTTCTTTCCACCGTTCGGCGCAAGCGGTCATGTCACCTTTGTGTTCAGGCAATGCGCTGATGCTGGGTATACGGATGAGGCTGAACAGGTCGTTCATCATGGCTGCCTCGTTTTCTGCAATATATTTCCGAATGTCATTCATAACAGTTGTAGTTACTTTATAATTTATAGTTGCGTTGTCCGGTCAATCAGATAGAAATCGAGCAGGGTCATGGCCGCCATCGCCTCCACGATAGGAACGGCACGGGGCAGCACGCACGGATCGTGACGGCCCCTGGCTCTGAGTGTGGCGTCCGTTCCGTCGGAGTTCACCGTATGTTGTTCCATCAACACGGTAGGCACAGGCTTGAAAGCCACCCGGAAAAAGATGTCCTGTCCATTGCTGATACCGCCCTGGATGCCGCCGGAATGGTTTGTCCGGGTTTCAATCTTACCTTTATTATTATAGAATATATCGTTCTGTTCGGAACCCTTTTGTTTAAGTCCTTTGAAGCCATCGCCATATTCAAAAGCCTTGGCGGCGTTGATACTGAGCATAGCCCCTCCAAGTGCGGCATGGAGCTTACCGAATACCGGTTGACCGATACCAATGGGGCAACCTTTGATGACGCAAGTGATCACCCCGCCAATCGTATCACCCTCCTTTTTGATTTGGGCGATGTACTGCTCCATTTCCGCAGCCTTTTCAGGATCGGGACAGCGCACGGCATTCGTCTCTATCACGCTGAGGTCATAGTCGGTATAATTACTCTCCAACTTGACTGGGCCAACCTGTGACGTATAGGCATTGATCCGGATACCCAACTGCCCCAGCGCAGTCTTGGCCAACGCCCCACCCACCACACGGGAAATCGTTTCGCGGGCGGAGGAGCGTCCACCCCCCCGATGGTCGCGGATGCCGTATTTGGTCTGGTAGGTAAAGTCGGCATGTGACGGACGGTACACCTCCCTCATCGTATGGTAATCACCGGAATGTTGATTCTCGTTCCACACCACAAAGCCGATGGGCGCTCCGGTGGATTTCCCTTCAAAGATGCCCGAAAGAAACTCTACCCTGTCGCCCTCCGCGCGGCTGGTAGTGATGGCCGATTGTCCCGGGCGCCTGCGGTTTAACTCCTGCTGAACAAAATCCATGTTGATGGCTATGCCGGCAGGGAACCCGTCGATAACCCCTCCGATACCTTTTCCGTGTGATTCGCCGAAAGTGGTGAGCCTGAATAAATGGCCGAATGAATTAAACATGTTGTATACGGATGAATGAGTATTACCTGCAAAGATAATCTTTTCCGTCGGTTTCTTCTCGTTTGTTATGCAAATGTGTGTTGGCTCATTCTCCCGTATATGTTGTGATGTCTTTGAATTACCATCCCCCTACATAGCGTTTTTTTTGCTCAAAAAGTCCCACAAGTCCCACAGAGGCCTGTTAACTGTTTGATTTGCAAAGTGTTATAACGTGTGGGACTTTCGAAAAAAGTCCCACAGAAGTCCCACAAGTCCCACTTCCGGTGAGCGGATTTATTTCAATAGAATCTGACAGCTTTATCTCCTTTCCTTTTCTTTCTTTCTTCCTTTGATTCTTTGTGATGCCGACTAAATCCGTGTAGTTGTAAGCCTTTAAAGTTCCTCTCCACCCGGGTGTAGAAGGTGTCTCCATCCGGGTGGAGCGACCTTCCCCATCCGGATGGGGAGGACTCCTCCACCCGGGTGGGGAAAAGGTTAAGTAAACGGATAAATCATTTAAACAAACAGGTTATGCAGTTATCTGCCGGCCGGCCGAAAATCTCCAAGGGGAAAAAAGAAGAGAAAGCGCTTTATTTTGGAATTCCGGTCGCTTCTGGGCAAGTCGATGCCAACTGTCTGAAAGAATACTTTAATTTCAGACACGGATTTCACGGATGACACGGATTTCTTTAACAGCCATCAATCGGCAGCTATCTGTCCCGATAAGAGTTTGGATAGTTGTTTTTTCATTCAGAGAGGATAAGAATATATGGTGCGGTTGTCCTGCAAAAAAAATGAGCTGTCCTCACGGATTGCTCATTTTACTTTAACATTCATTTGAGACCTACTTGTTATTTGGGAGAACCAAGGTATTTGGCGATTATCCGTACTTGTCGGGGAGAGAGGACCCGATGGTTGTAAGGACCAAATCCCGTTGCTTTTAACTCGGCTAATAGTGGCGCACAACGTTTGATTGAGCGACTCAGGCAGCGAACAGCGTTTTTACTGTTGCTGCAGCCGGAGTAATAACTTTCAGCCAATAAAGAAAACTTAACAATAGATTTTGCCATAATTCTGTTTTAATAATAGGTCCATCATTCATTACTAAAGTCAACACGACAAAGATAAGGGTTTACGGCGCTTCCGGCAAGAAATAAATTATCTATTTTTGGGCAGTTTTACCTTTTAAAGAGCCTATATCTCTTATCTTTGCGTTTCATTCTTTAAAAAGTCGTGCCAAATGAATAATTTTAGTGAGTTAATAACCAATCGTCGCAGTATGCGTAAGTTTACCGATGAGAAAATTTCCCAGGAAGATGTTGTATCTTTAATGAAGGCTGCACTTATGTCTCCGGCGTCAAAACGTTCCAATGAATGGCAGTTTATTGTGGTTGATGATAAAGAGACTTTACAGAAACTTTCCCATTGCAAGGCGCATGGCGCGGCATTTCTGGCTGATGCAGCCCTGGCAATCGTTGTGACAGCCGATCCGTTGGCCAGTGATGTCTGGATTGAAGATGCTTCGGTGGTTTCTATCCTGATCCAGTTGCAGGCTGAGGACTTGGGCCTGGGAAGTTGTTGGGTGCAAGTCCGTGAGCGTTTCCATGCGTCCGGTGTTCCTGCGGACGAGTATGTACATGAAGTGCTGGATATTCCCCTGCAATTGCAGACGCTTTCGATCATTGCGGTCGGACACAAAGGGATGGAGCGCAAACCTTTCGACGAAGAACACCTGCAATGGGAAAAGATACACATTAATAAATATGGCGGTAAGTAAAGACTGATCTGCGAATAAAAGCTATATTTGGCTTTCGGATATGATAGAGAAAGATATGGAGAAACTCCCGATCGCCTTTCTTGGGGCAGGTAATCTGGCGGTAAATCTGGCCCAGAGCCTTTACCGGAATGGCTTTGAGATCGTGCAGGTGTATAGCCGTACGGAAGAATCGGCGAAATCACTGGCAGATAAAGTAAAGTCCGAATGGGTCACCGATCTGAAGAAAGTAACCTCAAAGGCTTCACTTTATATCGTTTCCCTTAAAGATTCGGCTTTTACGGAATTGTTGCCGCAAATCGTTGAAGGGAAAGATGGGGCTTTGCTGGTGCATACTGCAGGGAGTATTCCTATACGTATCTGGGAGGGAAAGACGGATCGCTATGGGGTCTTTTATCCGATGCAGACGTTTAGTAAGCAACGGGAGGTGAATTTTAAGGAGATACCTTTTTTTGTTGAGGCTGTCCGGAAAGAAGATGCGGAATTGTTGAAAGCCATTGCTTCCGTATTGTCGGACAGTGTATTTGAAGCGGACTCTTTGCAACGTAAGAGCCTTCATCTGGCGGCTGTGTTTGCTTGTAACTTCACGAATCATATATATGTATTGGCGGCTGACCTGTTGAAGAAATACGATCTTCCGTTTGAGGTGATGTTGCCGCTTATTGATGAAACGGCCCGTAAGATACATGAACTCCTGCCATTGGAGGCGCAAACCGGCCCTGCCGTTCGTCATGATGAACCTGTGATCCGTGAACACCTGGAGATGTTATCCGATGAGCCTGCAATGAAAGAAATCTATCGGGTATTGACGGAGAATATTCAAAGGCGCTCCCGGAAAGAGTGATAAAGAGCGGAATCTGATGACAAAGTAATTAAAGACAAAGTAAATTCAATCATAAAATCGTAAATCGTAAATAAAGATGTCCAGTATAAATTATGACCTGACCCGGATCAAAGCTTTGGCTTTTGATGTAGACGGAGTGTTGAGCTGCGATATAATTCCTTTGCATCCCAACGGGGAGCCTATGCGTACGGTAAATATAAAGGATGGTTATGCCTTGCAGTTGGCTGTAAAGCAAGGGTTGCATATCGCAATTATCACCGGAGGGAAGACCGAAGCTGTGCGCAAGCGTTTTGCGACATTGGGTATCGAAGATATTTATATGGGTTCGTCCGTGAAAATCCACGATTACCGTGATTTCCGTGACAAACATGGGTTGAAGGACGACGAAATCCTTTATATGGGCGATGATGTGCCTGATATTGAAATTATGCAGATTTGTGGTCTGCCATGTTGTCCGAAAGATGCTATACCTGATGTGAAAGCGATTTCAGCATATATCTCTCATTGTGAAGGTGGATGGGGTTGTGGCCGTGATGTGTTGGAGCAGGTCATGAAGGCTCAGGGCAAATGGATGGCAGACGACGCATTTGGCTGGTAAACCGTTCGTTTCGTATGGGAATAAAGGTCGTTATATATGAATGTGGAAGGATATAAAATTGTGTTGGCATCCGGCTCTCCCCGCCGCCAGGAACTTCTGAAAGGTTTGGGTATCGACTTTACAGTCAGGCTTTTGCCCGGTCTGGATGAATCTTATCCGGCCGGCCTGAGTGGTAAAGAAATCCCGTTATACATTGCCCGTCGTAAGGCTGAAGCCTATAAAGTCCTGATTCAACCCAACGAGTTGGTCATTACTGCCGATACCATTGTCTGGCTTGATGGGGAGGTGTTAGGCAAACCTAAGGATGAAGAGGAAGCTAAAGTTGTCCTGAGAAAACTTTCCGGTAAGACCCATCAGGTTATAACAGGAGTTTGCCTGACTACCTGCGGATGGCAAAAGGATTTCACGGCCATAACCGATGTATCTTTTTCTGATTTGACGGAAGAAGAGATCGGATATTATGTAACCCGTTACCATCCGATGGACAAGGCAGGCGCTTATGGCGTTCAGGAATGGATAGGCTATGCCGGTGTTGAAGGCATACAGGGTAGTTTCTATAATGTGATGGGGCTACCCATACAGAAGTTATATAAAGAATTGATGCGGCTTGACAGACAGGTTTGAACGGGCTTATATCAGGTCGTGCACAAGTGCAATGTCATATTCGTTAATGCCGTTCTTCACCAAGTATTCCCTGTCTTTATTGAACAGGTCAAGAAACAGGGCCTTGCTTCCCGACAATTCACACGATCTGGTATATCGCTCTATCGCCTTTTTCATATCTCCCAGGCGCCATGCCACGTGTCCGGCGTTGAGGTAATCCGGGGCGGTTCCGTCCTTTTCTATTATTTTATCGTAAAACTTCATGGCCTGTTCATTCTTCCGGATCATAAATGAGCACCAGGCTATGGCGCGCCATGTCCTGATATTGTCGGGATCAATGAAGTCAAGTTTAAAGAAATAGTGTATGGCTTCATCAAATTGCTCCAACTCTACAAGACAACTCCCTGTATTGTATAGCAGACTACGGTTCTCCGGTTGCACTTCTTCCACCTTTTTATAATAGGACAGCGCTTTGTGGTGGTCCGTCATTATCCGGTAACAGGTTGCTATGTGGTGATTGGTCCATACGCTGTCCGGTTTGAGCACATCCGCCTTTTGATAGGCTTTCAGCGCTTTGTCGAAGTCTTTCAGTTTCTGATGGCAGTAACCCAGTTTCTGATAGAGCTCGGCATTATCTTCTCCCAGCTCTATTAATATGTTATAGATACTTACCGCTTCGTCATAGCGTTCTTTGTGGAAGTTGAAATCAACCAGTTCATGGAGTAGCTGAGGCGTATATATAATGTCTTTCAATACCGGATATTCATGTAACAGCAGAGGTCTCTTAAATATGTCGGTGAAGTCATTCTTATACGGGGATATCTTAAAAAAGCGGTAGAGGTCGTGTATATACTGATTGGAGATGAGCCTCGGGCTGTTCATGGTTTTTTTCATCAAACCGGTTTGCTCTTCATCCGCAAGTTCATCCATCGATTGTGAAGACAGTTGTTTGAATATCGTATCCCGGTAGTTCGCCGGCATGGTCAGGGTCGTGAATAACATGGAATACTTGTCGCTGTCACAGAAGAAAGCAGAGCTCAGGATCAAGTCTATGACATTACCGTCTATGTCTTTACTTAATATCTTTACAATAGATGAATGTTGTTTATCGAAACGGTAGAACCAGTTATTTATGTTTCTGAAGAAGGGATATCCTTTCTGATGGGTAAAGGCGCTCATATAGACATCGGCGCCTTCCATCTGTAATTCACTCATTTCACGCAGCTTATCGCCCAGCGGTGAATTTTCGATGTTGTGCGTCCATTCCGGATTGTAGTCTTCTTCATTGATTTCGTCGGGATTGATATGCAGGTTTGCGTTTTTAATCATCTCGGGGATGATCTCTTCCTGCATCTTCCTGTTGATCTTTTCCGTATCTTTGCAACGGAGCAGTTGAATTTGTACACGGTTGAGGTCTTTCCCGAATCTTTCATTCTCGTTCAATAGGGCCAGGCGGCTTGTTATTTCCGGATAGAAAGCCATGCGTACATGATAAAGTTGAAACATGATCACCAACCCGACTAAAGCCCGTTGGCTGATTTGATTATTCTCATGCCGGTAGACATCGAAAAGCAACAGTAGCTTTCGCGGGTCGAAGAATTCCATCAGGCTAATGGTAACAGCGCTGACAAACAGGCAGAGATCGTTCTCGTGGATGAGGGCCGATCCGAACATCTTTCTTGCTGTCGCCGCTTCGTCACTCGTCCAAAATGGGGTCGTCCAGACCCGCTTGAACATGATCTTTTGCATTTCCTCGTGATGCCGGCGGACGGCATCCAGCTTTTCGTCCCTGTCTTCTGTTTGCAGCAGGCCGGTTACGGCATAGTTTCCCGTATAAGATTCCAGCTCAATCAGAAGGATTTCGAGCGTATATTGAATTTCGGATCTCTTTAATTCGTCCAATGCGTCAAGGTAAAGGTGGTAATGACCTTCGGATAATATGTGGAGCAGATAGCTCGTATCAAGGACTTTAAACGTGTCTCTGAGTAGCTTGAGGTACATTTCCGTACGTTTCGGGTCGTCCACGTTCCGTCGCATGTATTCCAGCATATAGTTATAGGATGTTTCTATCTCCTCCACTTTATTTTGCAGATTCCAGTCGTTTGTCCTTACCAGGAATTCCTTGATTTCCGGCAAGGCGTCTTTTAGTCTCATATCATCAAGCATCCCGGTGATATACTGATACCGGTCTGCTATTGTTGTTTTCATGAACAGTTAATGGTTTTATTCTTTATCCGGAGTATCCGGTTAGAAACGTACCTGTATCTGCGCCTGGATCATGTTTGAGTTATCCGCGCTTTTTTTATCGCTATATGTATATTGCGCCTGGATGCGACATCTGGGGTAGAACCAGTATTGTACGCCTGCTACATAATTGGTTTGTTTCATGCCCAGGTCTTTGTTTTTGTTGAGGTAGTCGTAAGAGGCGACAATGTCGAACTTGGGGCATACATGGACAGAGGCGGTGGCATAGTATCCGTCGCTTCTCACTTTACCGTCCTTACCTCCCAGGTATTCCGTGCGGAGACTGACCGGTTTGGTCTTTACAACCGCACCTACCGCCCAGCGGTCACGGGAATAATCCTCACCCGTTCTGATCTCCGGATTTGCATCGGACAGGCCAATGGCGTTCCCCTTTCCCGTGGTAAATGAACCGCCCACGGATAACCACCGGGCCGGGTTTACCATAAGGTTTCCGATGAACTCCTTATTGCTGTTTTTATCTTTGTTGTTGATGCCTTGTCCGTTAAAGAATCCGACATTGTACGTCAGGTAACCGCTGAGCAGGTTGCCAAAGAGCATGAAGCCCAGGTCGCGTCCGGTGGTTGAGCCGCGAAGCGGGTCATCTATTCCGACGGCTGCCAGGTAGTTCGTTGCCTGCGAGTAACAATCGATCAGTTCGACAACGGTTGGCGACAGCAGGTTTTCAATGGTATAAGGCGCTTTGAACTGTCCCAGGCGGGCGGACAGTCCGGGCAGGATGCGGTAGTCGGTGTACATTTCCAGTAGCGTGCCTCCGCCGTTGAAGTTATACATGAAGTAGAGCAACCAGTCGTTGGTGATTTTACCTTCGGCCATGAATATGATCCGCTTGATGTCGAAGTTGTTATTCGTATCACCGGCATCGTTGCGGGTGTATCCTGCTTGCGCATATCCCATGAGATGGATGCGGTCTTTCAGGGCGCCTGCCAACCGGTTCCCGTTTTCCTCCGGGGTCCGGGCGGATGTGAATGATCCGCAGATGGCAAAGCTGGTAAGGGTTACAAGTAAAAAACGTTTCATCCTGGTTTTCTATATTATTGATTGTATTGGCCTCTTAATCCATGAGGTGAGGATCAAATGAAATAAGAGAACATTAGTCTTCAATAGCGGCGATGCCCGGAAGTTTCTTTCCTTCAATGGCTTCAAGCAGCGCTCCGCCACCGGTAGATACGTAAGAAACGCCGCCAGCCAATCCGAATTTGTTTACACAGGCTACGGAGTCGCCGCCGCCTATCAATGAGAACGCACCGTTTTTGGTGGCTTCAACGATTGCTTCACCAACAGCTTGTGAGCCGTGTGAGAAGTTGTCGAACTCGAATACTCCGGCGGGACCATTCCAAAGGATGGTTTTTGATTCTTTGATCACACCGGCAAACCGCTTTTCCGATTCGGGGCCGATATCAAGGCCTTCCCATCCGTCGGGGATTTGGTCGACCGGAACGAATTTGCTGTTTGCGTCGTTGGAGAAGCTGTCTGCAATCTTGGCGTCGGTGGCCAATATCAGGTTTACATGGTTTTCTTTCGCTTTCTTCATCAGGTCGAGGGCCAGATCGAGTTTGTCCGCTTCGCAGATGGATATGCCGATTTCTCCGCCCATGGCTTTGGTGAATGTATAGGTCATGCCGCCTGCAATGATCAGGTTGTCTACTTTGGTCAGCAGGTTTTCGATGATTTCGATCTTGGAGGATACTTTGGAGCCTCCCATGATAGCGGTGAACGGGCGTTGAATGTCGTTCATCACTTTATCGACGGCTTTTACTTCTTTTTCCATCAGATAGCCGAACATCTTATTGTCTTTGTTGAAGTATGCGGCAATAAGCGCGGTGGAGGCGTGTGCACGGTGGGCCGTACCGAATGCGTCGTTTACGTAGCAGTCTGCATAAGAGGCGAGTTTCCTGGTAAACTCCTTCTGGCTTTCTTTCACTGCTTTTTTGGCGGCTGCTTTTTCTTCATCTGAGGCGTCATCGGCCAGTCCTCTTGGTTTGCCTTCTTCTTCAGCATAGAAACGGAGGTTTTCAAGAACCAGCGCTTCGCCCGGTTGCAAGGCTGCGGCTTTCATTGCAGCTTCCCGGCTCATGCAGTCGTTGGCGAACTGTACATCCACATTCAGCAGGTCCGACAGATGGGGAAGGATGTGTTTTAACGAGAACTTGCCGGTTGGCCCTTTCGGACGTCCCAGATGGGAGCCGATGATTATGCTGCCGCCATCGTTCAGGATTTTCTTCAATGTAGGAAGGGTTGCACGCATGCGGTTATCATCTGTAATGTTGAAGTTCTCGTCCAATGGTACGTTGAAGTCCACTCTGACGAATGCCCGTTTACCGGCGAAATTGTACTTGTCAATCGTTTGCATAATACGATAATTGTTTATTAATTAAGTTATTCAATTCGTTTTTATTGACCACAAAGTTACTCTTTATTTGTTTCTTTTGCTATGATTCGGTTGTTTTCTTCTTTAGCTTCCCGGATTTTACGGGTATTGCAGTAATAGTTACATATCATTTGCAGGCCGCATTTGTCGCAATGGGGGGTTCGGGCCCGGCAAATGTAGCGTCCGTGAAGGATCAACCAATGGTGTGCGGTGGCTATCAGTTCGCCGGGGATGTTCTTTACGAGTTCTTTCTCGGTGGCCAGTGGGGTTTTGGAGTTATTGGTCAGCCCGATGCGGTTTGACACGCGGAACACGTGGGTGTCGACAGCCATGGCGGCTTTGTTGAACACGACGGAGCGGATGACGTTAGCGGTCTTCCTGCCTACTCCGGGTAGCCTGATCAGGTCTTCCAGGTTGCCTGGCACTTCGCCGCCAAACTGCTCTACCAGCATTTTGGCCATGCCTGCCAGGTGCCTGGCTTTGTTGTTGGGATAGGAGACGCTACGGATGTATTCATAGATGACCTCCGGGGTGGCGGCCGCCAGCGCTTCCGGGGTGGGGAAGTCGTGCAGCAGGGAAGGGGTGATCATGTTGACCCGCTTGTCGGTACACTGGGCGGAAAGGATCACGGCGACCAGTAACCCGTAGGCGTTTGTGTAATGCAACTCTGTTTCGGCCACAGGCATGTTTTCCCGGAACCAGGCAATCACCTTCTCATAGCGTTCTTTTCCGGACAATTCGTCATTTACCATCTTGTCATTTACTATTTACCGTTTAATACTTCTACAAAGTTAGTAATTAACATGAGTTTGATATAAAAATTAAAAGAACACTTATCCTAAAAAGTTGTGTTATTAAACGATCGTTTAATGAGCATCCCCTGTTTATCATTCTTTTTCTATACGCAATTTTATTTTCCTATACATACGACGGCCTGTCCATCAATAACAACGCTTGAAGTCTTTGTATATGTAATCAATTGTTCCATGTATTAAAAAGCTTCTTTCCCCATATTCAACCCATGTAAAGTGGTATATAAATGCCTTATTTTATAACACTGAAACAACTATTGATAGTGGAGACAACCCGTGGACTTTAGTCATAAGTTAACAAACATGATTATGGACAAAAGATGCAGGTGAAACAGACTAAACGGTACTTTGTGTTAACCGGAAAAGGTATATCTTTGCCAAAAGCTAAAGAGGATTGTACACATGAAGAATACGAAGTCAATGATCTTATCCGGGTTGGCGCTCCTGTTGTCTGCAACAGGACTGGCGGCCGGAGAGAACGGGCAAACCATATACCGCCTCATTATGGAGAACATACGCCAGGACCACCAAAGCCTGCCGGGAGATACGGAAGACGAGGCCGCCCGGTGGCTCGGACGGATAAACGGGGAGGGGGCTTTCGATGACATAGACTACACGAGCCGGGCGCAAACGAAATGGCATCCCCTGCAACATCTGAACAGGGTCTATACGTGGGCGAAAGCGTATACCTCGTCCCGGAACCGTAAGGATTCCTCGGAACTTCACAAGGCGATAGTCCGGGCGCTGACCTATTGGCATGAAACTCATCCCACCAGCTCCAACTGGTATATGCAACAAATTGCCTGCCCGCAACAGATGGGAGTGATCCTGATTCTTATGCGCGCTTCGTCCGAAGGGCTACCCCCCGAACTGGAAAAGAAGTTGACCGGACGTATGGAGAAAGAAGGAGGCCGGCCGGACCAGAAGGGATCGCAAGGCACCGCTGCGAACAAGATATCCATCGCCCTTCACTGGATATACAGAGGATGCCTGACACAGGACGAACAGACGCTTTCTTTCGGTATCGGGCAGGCGTATCAACCCGTACAGCTAACCGGCGGCCAGGGAATACAGTACGACCATTCCTATCAGCAGCACGGCAAACAATTATATATAGGAGGATATGGCGCCGGAATAGCGGAGGATATATCGAAGCTGGCGCTTTACACCCGGCATACCCCTTATGCACTACCGGAAGAGAAACTCAACCTGCTTGGCAAGTTCATCCGCGAGGCGTATATTCCGGTCATCCGCGGCAGATTCTTCCTGTATAACGTGTTGGGAAGAGGCATCAGCAGGGAAAACAGTTTGGATCAGACCGCATTTATACCTGTCCTCCAACGTATGGCTCTGTTAGACCCCGGCCACGCGTCTGTTTATCTGGAGAGCATCGGCCGGATCAGCGGGACTGAAACGCCGGATCAGGTCATTACCCCTTCACACACCCATTTCTGGTGTTCCGATTACACGCTTCACCAGCGACCGGCCTATACTTTCGATGTACGCATGGCGTCCACCCGTACCTGCCGGAACGAGAACGGGAACGGCGAAAATCTGAAAGGCTTCTTCCTGACCGACGGAGCCACTACGATCGTTGAAGAAGGAGACGAATATGAAAACATATTCCCCGTATGGGACTGGAGCAAAATACCGGGAACCACTGCGCCGGCTGTCGAACATATCCCTCTGCCCGAACAATGGGAGAAATGGGGAACAAGCCTCTTCGCCGGAGGGGTATCCGACGGGAAGTACGGCGTAAGCGCA
The DNA here is from genome assembly GCA_031258135.1 of Mediterranea sp. (in: CFB group bacteria). GTDB lineage: Bacteria > Bacteroidota > Bacteroidia > Bacteroidales > Bacteroidaceae > Bacteroides. Next base: position 3,507 of record JAIRNG010000141.1, on the reverse strand, counting down.
TATACCATGGATGAAAAGCAATTCGGTATAAACACTTCCGCCCGGAAGTCCTGGTTCATGTTCGATAACGAAATCGTATGCCTGGGAGCCGGTATCCATTCCGGTTCTTCCCACGGGATATGCACGACAGTCAACCAATGCCTGTTACAGGGCGATGTCTTCATCCCTTCCGGGGATTCCTGTATCCGGCTTGAACCGGCCAGGCATCAATTCAGAGGCCTGCCATGGGTCAGGCACCGGGGCATCGGATATTTCTTCGAAGCGACAGCAGACGTACATATAGAAAACGGGAAAAAGGCAGGCGACTGGAAAATGATCAATAGCTCGTATGCCGGCAGACCCGTGACGAAGGATGTATTGACCATTTGGCTCGGACATGGCGAAAAACCGGCCGGCGCCGGCTATGCATACACAATAGTACCCGCACAACCTGCTTCCGGACAGATCAGGTATCCATCGGGCGGAATCACGATACTGAGTAACACACCCGGCATACAAGCCGTACAACACAGTGACCTCAATTGCCTGGGAATCGTATTCCACCGTCCCGGGACATTCACTTGCGACAGGTTCAGCCTGGAAGCCGGCGCCGGATGCATCCTCCTGCTTTCGGATATAGACCGGAAAGAGGTAAGAGTACACATATCCGATCCCTCGCGCTCGCAGGCAACGATCAAACTGAAAGCCTGCATCTTCGGGGTTGGCGAAAAAGAATATACGGTTGCCATGCCCATTCATCCCGATCCTTTTGCAGGAAGCACACAAAGCTATGTGGTAGATATTGAAAGACTGACATTAAGAAAACCATAAAACACTGAATAATGAAAAAGATACTCTTTATTATGTCTTTATTCTTCTGTGCAGCGAAAGCCGGCGGTGCAACAGGAAGCGATCGTGAATACTGGGCCGGCCTGTGTTACAGGATAGCATCGCCGGTTCTGGAAAACATGAGCAAGGGAGAACTGGTCAGGAACATGGAAGTCGAATTTTCCCCCACATGGGACAACCGGAACAGCCGCGTGGTATATATGGAGGCTTTCGGAAGACTGATGGCGGGAATAGCCCCCTGGCTGGCCCTTCCGGAAGACGGAACGCCGGAAGGCCTTCAGCGCAAACGACTGAAAGCATGGGCCATACAATCGTACAGGAACGCCGTAGACCCCGCAAACCCCGACTGTTTGCTCTGGTCGGGAGCCGATCAGGTATTGGTGGATGCGGCGTACCTGGCCCAGAGCTTCATGCGCGCCCCCAAAGCCACATGGGACCTGCTGGACAAGACGACGCAGGAAAGATATATCGAGGCTTTCAAAGGCTTGCGCACCATACGGCCGGCCTACAACAACTGGCTGTTATTCCGCGCAATGGTCGAGACGTTTATCCTGTGGACAGGCGGGAAGCCGGACCTGTTCGCCCTTACCGTAGCGCTACAGAAAATAGAGGAATGGTACCTGAGCGACGGTTGGTACTCGGACGGACCGGAAATGTCGCTGGATTACTACAACGCCTTTGTCATCCATCCCATGTACACCGAGATATTGGAAGTACTGGAACAGAAGAAGATAAGAACCCCCATAAACTGGAAACTGGCCCTGAAGCGGATGCACCGTTTCGACCAGTTCATGGAACGGCTGATCTCTCCCGAAGGGACTTTCCCCGCCTTCGGACGGTCTATCGTCTACCGGATGGGGGCTTTCCAGACTCTGGCGCTATCGGCATGGCGCTATGGATTAGCGCCCGGACACACCAACGGACAGATCAGGAGCGCTGTCACCGCAACCATGAAGCGTATGTTTGCAGTAGAAGGCAACTTCAACAAAGGCGGATACCTTCAACTCGGATTTGCCGGGCACCAACCGCATCTGTCCAACTATTATACAAATAACGGAAGCCTCTACCTGACAGCGTTGGTGTTCTTGCCGCTCGGACTTCCGGATAATGACCCATTCTGGACTGCACCCGCCGGGAAATGGACTTCGCAGAAGGCATGGAGCGGAGAAGCCTTTCCTATTGATAACCATCAATCAGTAAAACAATAATGATCATGAAACAACAGACGAATAAATTCAGAAAAGCGCTCGCTTTGCTTTGCTGCGCCGTCATCCTGCCGGCATGCACCAATGAGAAAAAGTCCTTCATTACCGGAAATGTAGATTTCGCAGTCGGACAAACGAAGCTCATGCTACAAGCCACAGGCGATCCGACCGGAAACAATTATCCCCGGACAATGAAAAATAACGGCCGGCTCTCTACTACCAACATGTACGACTGGACTCCCGGTTTCTTTCCCGGCTCACTCTGGTTTTTATACGAACTGACCAACGATACCCTCTGGCGTCATGAAGCGGAGAAATGGACGCACTCGCTCGAACCGTTGAAGACGTTCACCGGACATCACGACCTGGGGTTCATGATGTATTGCAGCTACGGAAATGCGCTACGGCTTGCCCCCAAACCCGGGTACGCCGATATAATCATCCGGAGCGCCGAATCGCTGACCACGCGGTTCGACGAAAGAACGCAAGCCATCAAATCATGGAACGGAGGAAAGAACTGGGACGGAGTGATATGGTATTATCCGGTCATCGTGGACAACATGATGAATCTGGAGATGCTCTTCGCCGCCACCAGACTATCGGGAGACAGACGCTTTTCCGATATTGCGGTTACCCATGCCAATACGACAATGAAGAACCATATCCGCGAAGATTACAGCACTTACCATGTGATAGACTTTGATACCATCACAGGAGCGGCTGCCAATAAAGCAACGGCGCAGGGCTTCAGCGACAACTCGACCTGGGCACGCGGACAGGCATGGATGATTTACGGATTTACCATGATGTATCGCGAAACGCTCGATACGACTTATTTGGATACGGCAGTGGGACTGGCCGACTTCTACCTGGCGCATCTACCGGAAGACCTGATCCCTGTTTGGGATTTCAATGCCGGTGAAGAAGGATACGTACCCGGGAAGAACTCGAATGCCGTCCGGATTCAGGAAAAGCCAAGAGATACTTCGGCAGCCGCGATCGTCTGCTCAGCCCTCTTTGAGCTGCAGAATTATGCGCCGGACAAATCTTACCACGACTATGCCGTGAAAATGCTCCATAGCCTGGCTTCGCCGAACTATAGGGCGCAGTTGGGAGAGAACGCCAACTTCCTGATTAAACACTGTGTGGGAAGTATCCCCCACAACGCTGAGATTGACAAGCCACTGGTCTATGCAGATTATTATTTCCTCGAAGCCCTGACCCGGTATAAAAACAGTAGCCTGAAATAACGGACATATCACGCCAAAGAAAGAAAGCTTCTGCTATAAGTTTCCACTATATAGCAGAAGAATCCTTAGAAAAGCTGCCTGCATTTACCCTAAAAGTTGCTTGCATTTCGGCTCATGCGCAATAGTCCGTGGATGCCTCTCCCTTGGCTAACCAAATATCAGGCTGCAACGATACATAATTGGGAAAAAAAGTATTACCTATGCACCATGACAAGAACAACCTC
>JAIRNG010000116.1 GCA_031258135.1 Mediterranea sp. (in: CFB group bacteria) | reverse complement strand
CCCAGTTATATCAGCCGAGGCCGTTACCCTATATTATGGAAACTCGGCACCTATCGCACGGACAACGGCACAGGCCTGGGGCAGCCCAACGGCAGCATCACCCGTCCTGTCAACCTGGCTTACTTCTCCGAACTGTTCTTTGTGGCCGCCGAGGCCGCAGTGAAAGGCGCAACGACCAAAGCCGTACCGGGCGCTTATGCCAACGACGGAACTGCCAAAGGTTTGATAAATGTAATCCGCGCCCGCGCCGGCAAGTGGCGCTGGGACAACAACGGCAATGCAGAGAAAGTACAGGATAACAGCGCGGCCATGACGGCAGCTACTCCCGCTACTATCGACATCGACTACATCCTTGCCGAACGCAGCCGCGAATACTTCGGCGAAGGTTTCCGCTGGCCCGACCTTGTACGTACGCAGAAGTGGATAGCCTACGCACAGTCCTACGAGATAGGCAGCGCACTCAACGCACAAGGCAGTATGGCTACCAATGGCAGCATTGAAAAGGAAACGTTCACGCGTATCATCGACAAGCATCACTACCTGCGCCCCATTCCACAAGCACAGATTGATGCGCTGGAGATGACGGATGACGAAAAGAGAGCGTATCAGAATCCAGGCTACAATTAATGCTTGTTTCATAGTACTATGACGAGATAAAACATATACATTTTTGGTTGTCATAGTACTATGATGAGATAAAACATATATATTTTGAGCTGTCATACTACTATGACGGGATAAAACATATACATTTATAGCTGTCATACTACTATGACAGGATAAAACATATACATTTATAGCTGTCATACTACTATGACGGGATGAAACATATACATTTATAGTCGTCATACTACTATGACGGGATAAAACATATATATTTGGAGCTGTCATACTACTATGACGGGATAAAACATATATATTTATAGCTGTCATACTACTATGACAGGATAAAACATATATATTTAGAGCTATCATAGTGCTATGACGAGATAAAACATATATATTTGGAGCTGTCATAGCGCTATGACGGGATGAAACATACAGTTATGAAACACAATACATCATTCAAAGCGGAAATAATACCCGTTCTTCTCCTTATCCTGCTGTTTGCAGGCATAACGAAGGCTTATTCCCAATCGCCTTACCTCCGGAAACAAGGCACGGCGACACAGCTTATGGTAGACGGCAACCCATTTCTCATCATAGGTGGAGAACTGGGTAACTCATCGGCCTCGTCCGTTGAAGATATCGAACGGATATTTCCCAAACTACAGCGGATGGGGCTGAACACCGTGCTGGTTCCGGCATACTGGGATTTGATTGAGCCGACCGAAGGGAACTTCGACTTTACGTTGATCGATAAGGCGATCGGGCAAGCGAGAGTAAACGGTCTCAAAGTCGTATTCCTTTGGTTCGGAGCATGGAAGAACTCCATGAGTTGCTACGCTCCTTTGTGGTTTAAAAAGGATGACAGGAAATATCCCCGGGCTTATACCAAAACGGGAAAACCGGTAGAGATCGCCTGTTCATTCTCCGACAACGTGCTTCAGGCGGATAACCGTACATTCGGCCGGCTCATGGAGCATATTGCGGCTGTCGACAGCAAAGAACATACCGTAGTGATGGTGCAGATAGAGAATGAGATCGGCATGATCGAAGATGCCCGCGACCATTCCAAAGCGGCAAATGCACGGTTCAACGCTCCCGTTCCCGACGCCTTGATGGATTATCTGCATAAGAACAAAAAGACACTGCATCCCTGGATGGCTGAGAAATGGGGAAAGCAGGGATATAAAACAAAAGGCAACTGGCAGGATATCTTTGGTGACGACTTGTATACCGACGAAATATTCATGGCCTGGTCGTATGCTCAATATGTGGAGAAGCTGGCACAGACGGCCCGTTCCATTCATTCTTTGCCTCTATATGTAAATGCGGCTATGAACAGTCGCGGGCGTAAACCGGGTGAATACCCATCGGCAGGCCCTTTGGCGCACCTTATCGATGTATGGCGGTGCGGTGCGCCAAGTATTGATATCCTTGCTCCCGACCTGTATGACAAGGGCTTTGCGGACTGGGTGGCTCAATATAAACTACACAATAATCCGTTATTTATTCCTGAGATCAGACTATCAGATAACAATGGCGTTCAGGCGTTCTATGTATTTGGCGAACACGATGCGATCGGATTCTGTCCATTCTCCATTGAAAGCGGATCGGATGCTCCGGAAGCGCCCACCGTACAGGCTTATGCCAAACTGCGGGAACTTATGCCGCTACTTGCCGGCTATCAGGGCAAAGGGGTGATGAATGGCTTACATTTTGACATGGAGCGCAAAGAACGTGTATTGACATACGATGACCTCAGGTTGATATGCAGGCATTATTTCACTTTACCCTGGGACCCGCGTGCAACAGACGGCAGCCAATGGCCGGAAGGCGGCGGGCTTGTCCTGAGATTAGCCAAGGATGAATACATCGTTGCCGGTAGCGGCATCGTTATCGAATTCCGGAAAGCAGGAGAGAACGGATTGATTGAAGCCAAAGAGCTTGGAGAGGATGGATTTGCAAGCGCCGGAGGTAAAGCCCGGAAACAAAGCCCCGGTTGGAAAGGAACCTCCCGGGCGGGTATCGGCACGGTAGATGAGGTAAAGATAAATGCAGACGGCACATTGGGCTATATACGTCGCTTGAATGGCGATCAGACTCATCAGGGACGGCATGTGCGTATTCCTGCCGGGGAATTTAGTATCCTTCATGTGAGGCTATATGAATACAAATAGCGCAGAATATATTTATCTGCTATTATTTACGCTTCCTGAGGGACTTATATACAGGAACAAAGACGAAGGCGGCCGACAGGAGAATGGTTACAACGACAGGGCCGTCAATCCGTTCGGCAGTGATCAGCACCATGTAGCATAGCGCCACCCAAAGTAGCGCTATGCAAATGATTTGTGGTTTGGAAAGCGGGCGTTTCATCCGGTTGAAGTTTATTCGGCATATCTTTTCCGGAAAGCAACACTTTCCGCGAAAGCGGGATCCCGGAATCAAATCAGGAATCCGAGCAGGATACCGGCCGCAACAGCCGAACCGATCACACCGGCCACGTTAGGACCCATGGCGTGCATCAACAGGTAGTTGGTCGGATCGTATTCCAAACCGATCACCTGGGAGATACGCGCCGAGTCCGGAACAGCAGATACGCCTGCATTACCAATCAGCGGATTGATCTTGTTGCCCTTCTTGAGGAAAAGGTTGAAGAACTTCACAAACAATACCCCCGAAGCCGTAGCGATGACGAATGAAGCGGCGCCCAGACCGAAGATCAGGATCGAGTTCAGCGTAAGGAACTGGGACGCCTGCGTTGAAGCGCCTACCGTCAATCCCAACAGGATGGTGATGGTGTCGATCAGCGGGCCGCTTGCCGTATTTGCCAGACGGCGGGTCACGCCGCTTTCCTTCAACAGGTTACCGAAAAACAGCATCCCCAGCAAAGGCAGGCCGGAGGGTACAAGGAAGCAAGTCAGCAACATGCCGATGATAGGGAATATTACTTTTTCCGTATGAGAAACCACGCGTGGGGGTTTCATACGGATCACCCGTTCCCCGCTGTTGGTCAGCCAACGCATGATAGGAGGTTGAATGACAGGAACCAAAGCCATGTATGAGTAGGCCGATACGGCGATAGCGCCCATCAGGTTGGGGGCCAGTTTGGACGAAAGGAAAATGGCCGTAGGGCCGTCAGCGCCGCCAATGATACCTATCGCCCCTGCCTGGTTGGGTTCAAAACCGATGAGCAAGGCAATAATGTAAGCTCCGAAAATGCCGAACTGCGCAGCGGCGCCGATCAGCATCAGCTTCGGATTGGATATCAGCGCAGAGAAGTCCGTCATCGCCCCGATACCCAGGAAGATAAGCGGCGGATACCAGCCGGAAGTCACCCCCTGATACAAAATGTTCAATACGGAATTTTCTTCGTAGATACCCACCTGGAGGCCGGCTTCCAGATTAAAAGGAATATTACCTATGAGCATACCGAAACCGATAGGGATCAGCAACATGGGTTCAAACTCTTTGGCTACGGCCAGATAGATGAACAGAAGCCCGAACAGGATCATGATGAAATGCTGGTATGTTGCATTGGCAAAACCGGTATAATCCCAGAAGGCAACCAGGTTATCTCCTAAAAATGATAAAAACTCTCCCATATCTATTCAATGATTATGAGGTCTGTACCTTCAAGTACGGAATCTCCGTTTCTGACGTTGATAGCAGTCACCTTACCTTCCTTGTGAGCATTGATGTTGTTTTCCATCTTCATCGCTTCAAGGATGATCACGGTCTGGCCTTTCTTCACTTTGTCTCCTTCTTTCACTTTGATGTCAAGGATAACGCCCGGAAGCGGAGATTTGACCCCCTCTTTCTTTGTCGCCTTAGGCGCTACGACCGGATCGCCGCTTTCCGTCTTGGGTGCGGCGGCGGGACGCTTGATCGTTTTCGGGACAGCCGGAGCCGGCCTGTCAAGTTCAACCTTGTATGGAGTGCCGTTGACTTCCACCTGAGCGATATTGTCCTGCACGTCTTTGATCACTACGTTATACGGGTTACCGTTGATCTTATATTTATATTCTTTCATTGTTCTTAATCATTAGTATGGTTAGTAATTATTTTCTTGGAGTTTCGCGCAGCGTATAAATCTTGGAACTCCAGGGTGAGTAAGTACGTTTCACTTTATTGATGGTGATGATCATATCTTCAATATCGTGAACATCGTCGAGGTACTCGTGCATAGCCATCGAGATCGCAGCAAATTCTTCTCCGGAACGTTTGCCGAAGCGTTGTTCTTTTGCTTCCTCATGGTCTGTGATGCCGTGAACCCTCATCGCATTACGCTTGCCGAGTTTAATGGAGATATTACCTACAAATTTAAATGACAGATACAATAGAATAAGACCGATGAAGACAACGGACATGGCCGTAACAGCCATACCGGAACCCTCCGCATCGTGCTTTTTGAATTTCTCGATCTTCTCGTTCCTGTTGAGGGTCATGTTGTTGGTGCTTGGGGTGACATAGCTGTTTTCGCTACCTCCTTTTTGCACCCACTCCGTACTGCCGTCCTCCTTACGCGCCCATGAATGGTCGGCGATCTGTCCGGCGGGAACGATGGTTTCGTCGATCAGCGTTTTACCGTTCGAATCATACAGGGCGATATAGTTGTCCTTATCCGGATCCAACGTGAAATTAACATGGAACGTACCTCTGTTCGGCCTTCCGTCCGCCCAGAACAAAGCGTGTTGACGGGGTTTGACCAGCGTCATGACGTCACCTTTGGGAATAGGATATTTCGTAGGGTTATTTTTATCGTCCGTTAAAAAGCAACCGCCCAGGTTTGCAGATGCGAAAGATGTATTGAAGATTTCAATCCATGCACTGTGAACGCCATAATCATCCTGGAAATTCCCTTCATTAATGACAAGAACTTCGTTGATACGGAGGCTTTTGGTTCCCTGAGCCCGGAGATTCAGGCATACGGCCGCTATTAACGCGATAAATATCCCAAGTTTTCTTTTATTCATACTTCTACGGTTTTACAGTGGAATATTACCATGCTTCTTGGCTGGATTCAATAACTTCTTGGTTTGCAGTTGCTGCAATGCGCGGATGATACGGAAGCGCGTGTTTCTCGGTTCGATCACGTCGTCGATATATCCGTATCTGGCGGCATTGTACGGGTTGGCGAACAACTTGGTATATTCCGCTTCCTTTTCGGTCATGAAAGCAGCCGGATCATCCGCCCCGGCAGCGCCTTTGGCGTATAATACTTCAACAGCGCCTGCACCACCCATCACGGCGATCTCCGAAGTAGGCCATGCATAGTTCATATCGCCGCGAAGCTGTTTACAGCTCATCACAATATGTGAACCGCCATAAGACTTGCGCAAGGTAACCGTAACTTTAGGCACCGTCGCTTCACCATAGGCATAAAGCAATTTGGCGCCGTGAAGGATCACGCCGTTGTATTCCTGGCCTGTACCGGGAAGGAACCCCGGAACGTCTACCAGTGTCACCAACGGAATATTGAACGCATCGCAGAAACGTACGAAACGCGCGCCCTTACGGGAAGCGTTGCTATCGAGCACGCCGGCGAGGAACTTAGGCTGGTTGGCGACCACGCCTACCGACTGGCCGTTGAAACGGGCAAAACCGATGATGATATTCTTTGCATAATCCTGCTGCACTTCAAGAAATTCCCCGTTGTCGACGATAGCGCCGATCACTTCATACATATCGTATGGTTTGTTCGGACTGTCCGGAATGATCTCATTCAATGAATCTTCCAGACGGTCAATGGGGTCTGTGCAGTTGAATATGGGGGCTTCCTCCAGATTGTTCTGCGGAAGGAAACCAAGCAGACGGCGGATCGTGGCCAGGCCTTCTTCTTCGGTAGCGGCGGTGAAGTGAGTCACACCGGATTTAGTGGCGTGTACACTGGCGCCGCCAAGTTGTTCCTGGGTTACATCTTCACCCGTTACGGTCTTTACGACTTTAGGCCCGGTAAGGAACATATAAGAACTGCCTTCCGTCATCAACGTAAAGTCGGTCAGCGCAGGAGAGTAAACCGCGCCGCCGGCGCAGGGGCCGAAGATGCCCGATATCTGGGGAACGACGCCTGAGGCCATGATGTTGCGTTGGAAAATTTCGGCATAACCGGCTAAGGCGTTGATTCCTTCCTGGATACGCGCTCCCCCCGAATCATTGATACCGATGACCGGCGCCCCCATTTTCATGGCCTTATCCATTACCTTGCAGATCTTCAGTGACATGGTTTCCGATAAAGAACCGCCAAAGACGGTGAAGTCCTGCGCAAAAACATAGACCAGTCTCCCTTCGATAGTACCATAACCGGTTACTACACCGTCGCCAAGGAAGTGTTTCTGTTCCTGACCGAAGTTCGTACATCTGTGCTCTACAAACATATCCAGCTCCTCGAAGCTGCCTTCGTCCAGTAACTGGGCTATACGTTCGCGAGCCGTATACTTTCCTTTGGCGTGTTGCTTTTCAATCGCCTTTTCGCCGCCGCCTAAACGCGCTTTCGTGCGGAGTTCGATAAGTTCTCTTACTTTTTCAAGTTGGTTACTCATGAATTTGATATTTAAGAATGAATAAATTTCATTATCGGTTACTTACTTTTGCGGTTCACACAGTTCCGTCAACACGCCTTGCGTCGATTTCGGGTGAAGGAAAGCAATGTTCAGACCTTCGGCGCCTTTACGCGGCGATTTGTCAATCAAACGAACGCCCTTGCCTTCCGCCTCGGCAAGCGCCCCGGCAACGCCGTCTTCAACGGCAAACGCTACGTGGTGCACCCCCTGACCTCTGCTCTCAATGAACTTGGCAACGGCGCTTTCCGGACCGGTGGCTTCGAGAAGCTCGATCTTGGTGCCGCCTACCTTAAGAAAGGCCGTTCTGACTTTCTGGTCTTCCACTGTTTCGATGTTGTAGCATTTGAAGCCCAATACATTCTCGTAGTAAGGGAGCGCTTCTTCAATGCTGTTTACAGCAATTCCTAAATGCTCGATGTGCGTGATCTTCATAACAATACATTTTAGTTCAACATTATATTATAAATGAGTATTTTCCGTATATATCTGCAAAAGAAAAACAGCACAAAGGAAATAATTAATTGCTTAGCAGGGAAATTTTTCAGCAATTAAGTTCCGGTTTTTGCGCTTATAGTTAAGCTCTCCCGGCTTCTTCATGCATAAATCAGGATAAAAAAGTTGTTCAGGAAGTTCCAACGGATGCGGAACCACCTGCGGGTGCTGCTTTGTTTGCCGCCAAAGCGAAGGACGAAGTCACGGAAACCATGTTTCCGGAAAGGCAGCCCGACATCCATAAACTCCATGTGGCGGCAGCCTCTGGCCTTGGCGTCTGCAAGCGCACACCATACAGCCAGCACTCCGGGATACAGGGTGGCAAAGCGTTTGGTCATCCCGCCGGAAAACCATAAATAGGCGCTTTCTCCGGAATAGAGCACGGACGATCCGCCAATGATCCGGCCTTTATATTTCACCGTAAAAATTTTGGCCAGTCCCTTGCTGATAAGCCAGGTATTTACCATCCGGAAAAATTCCGACGTAGGGAAATATTTGCGTATCCGGGTAGAATAGATTTTGTGAAGCATGCGGGAGAACTCCGATATGTCTTCCGCATTGTTTGTTTCGCATACTTCTGCGCCGTTTCTTAATCCTTTCCTGATTTGCCGGATACGCGAAGGGTTGAATTGCTCTTCAACGTTGTCTACTTTATGAAGTGAATTGCGTACCCGTAACCAGTTGATTGCAAAATACTTATTGGCGCGGAAATACTTATAACCGTCCAATGCGCTCTTCAGATTACGGAATTCGATAATGAAAGCGTGGCGGAGCGATTCACTGGTCAGATGTTCGAGCATGTAGTTGAATACTTCTTCCCTGTTGATGCTATCGTCCAAGTATTCTCCCGTACCATAGACTTCGCATCTTTTAAGGAAAGGGAAAGGAAGCAGCTGGGCGTTTTTCCGGATAACAGCCAATAACTTAGCCGCAGGTTTTCCATCTTTTGTAGCAACAATCAGTATCGGCATATAGCCGGCGGTCGCTTCGTAGAACAGAAACAACTCCTTGGAATGAAAAATATTATCGCCCGGCAGTTCGGGAATATCCTTTCCTTGATAATATGAAGTTAATTTTATTGGCATTTATGCAAATTTAGAGTTTTTCGGGTATTTTTTTGCAAATCCACGCAATTAAAACTAAAATCTGCGGAAATCTACGGGAATCTGTAGTTTATTCTTTTGCGGAGTTTTTTTAGCGCAGAGCATCCTACACAGCAGGCGGATTTTGGAATATTACATTGGTTTCGTGCAAAATGTAGTATCTTTGCGGCTGAAATCACCGCCCGAAAGGGTATGAAAATAAGAGAATATAGTATGGCAAAAATAAACGTACAAAACACCGATGTAACCATTATTGAAATTGATAATGTCGATTATATTTCGCTTACCGATATTGCAAAGGTAAAAAACCCTGATGCTAACGGCGTTATTGCCAATTGGTTGCGTAATCGAAACACCATTGAATACCTGGGGATTTGGGAATATCTGTACAACCCGAATTTTAAACCCCTCGAATTCGAGGGGTTTAAAAATGAGGCGGGCGCGAATGCCTTTACCCTTTCGCCTCAAAAATGGATTGACGCCACAAATGCCATTGGGGTCATTTCAAAATCAGGGCGTTATGGAGGCACATTTGCGCACAGGGACATTGCGTTTAAATTTGCAAGCTGGATTTCCGTTGAGTTCGAATTGTATATTATTAAAGAATTTCAACGCCTCAAGGAAGAAGAACAGAAAGCAATCGGCTGGACAGCCAAGCGCGAATTAGCAAAAATCAACTATCACATTCACACAGACGCGATTAAGCACAACCTGATACCGTCCGAACTTACACCTCAACAGATTTCATACATTTATGCAGACGAAGCAGACGTGCTGAACGTGGCTTTGTTCGGCATTACGGCAAAACAGTGGCGCGAAGCAAACCCCGACCTCAAAGGCAATATACGCGACTACGCCACTATCAACGAGCTAATTTGCCTTTCGAATATGGAAAATATAAATGCTGTTTTGATAAGCGACAACGTTCTGCAACGCGACCGCCTCGTGAAACTCAATCAGGTTGCCATTCAGCAAATCAGAGTTTTGCAGGACAGCGAAAACAGGAAACTGTTGAAATAGCAAGCACTGGAATCAGGCTAAAGCAGGAGCCGCAAAAAGACAGGGAAGTTAAAATGTAGCATGACATGAAAAAAATTACCTGAACGATATCAATATGAAACATCCCTTTTCTCAATTTCACTACTGCCCCGAGTGCGGTTCCGACCGTTTTGCCGTTAACAATGAAAAATCCAGGAAGTGCGGGAACTGCGGATTCGTTTATTACTTCAACCCGTGCGCCGCTACCGTGGCGTTGATCCTGAATGAAAAGAACGA
>JAIRNG010000081.1 GCA_031258135.1 Mediterranea sp. (in: CFB group bacteria) | reverse complement strand
TCCGGTTTTCAGAGGACGCTTCGACAGAAAATGAGGAAATTATAAATTGTAAATGAAGAGAAATCTATTGAGCATCATACGCTGCAAGCAGCGTATCCACTTCGGTTTTCAGAATCGGAAGGTCTTTATTTATAATCGACCAGATACGTTCATCATCCACACCATCGTAAGCATGGCTTATAAAGTTACGTAGATTTACAATATTACGACCGGCTGTAATGGCTATGTTGGGTTCTTTATAGGAATCCTATGCGGCATATATCATTCGTTTTTGTTGTTCTATCTGTTCTATAAACCGGCGGTTACGCAGGGATGTGACATATACCAAATCCACTTTACGACCCAAAAGAGATTTGAGGCTTTCAAACAGATCGTCAGCATTACCTATATAATCGAAATTATCGAAATCATAGATAATATCAGTAAACTCCACAAGTAAATCCACATCACTTTCAGGGCCAAATTCATTGCCGTCAATACCGCGCCCGGTAGCAGCAGAACCGAATACCCAAAGGTTCTTAACATGATGCGCCTTAGCTATCGAGCGGATAGCATCGAGATTTTTCGCTATTAATGGTACCATAAGAACTCCTTTCATTCATTTTTGTTCCATACAAAGATAAACAAAACAACAAAAGCATGCAAACTTCAGGGCGCAATCGTAACAATCTACAAATAAGGCTTTAACGCCTCCGCCCATATCCGGTATCCTTCTTCGTTCAGATGCAAACCGTCGCCCGTCAGCTCTTCGCGAAGGACATTCGTTTCCGGTTTAATGAATAAAGGATACAGATTAATAAACGGTATGTCCCGTTCTTTGGCAACCTCCGCCAGCCGGGCATTGATTGCAGGAATCATATCCGTTTTGCCGGTCAGCCTCCCGTATCTGCCAAACGACTCGTTGATCGGCAGCAAACTTTGCAGATACAACTTCGTTTTGGGCGATTCACGTTGAATACGATTCACGACATGCGTTATGGCCATAACGATGCTGTCCACGGTCAGGTCATGGGAAACATCGTTCGCTCCGGTCTGGAAGAAAATCTTTTTAGGTTGCCCGGGCAGGATCTGATGCAGCCGGTCGTATATTCCCATGGCCACATCGCCACTGATTCCCCGGTTCCGGATATGCTTCTTCCCGAGCAATTCCGTCCATTTCCCGCCTTCGGTCAGGCTATTGCCCAGGAATACAATATCTTTCTTACCGACAGGCTCTTCCGATTTGAACCGTTCCACACAATCATAATAATATTGGAAATAGACACGCGCGGGAGGACAGTTCAACGAAGCAGCCACCACATTCGCCACCAGAGACCGGAGCCTTACGGCGCTACCGCCATCATCCGGATGCGCACGATTGGTCAGCAAGATCACAGCCACATCATTGTCCGGATCGATCACTAAGGAAGTCCCCGTATAACCGGTATGCCCATACGTATCCGGCCCCAACAGATCGCCGCTGTTAGAGGCATAAGGAGAATAAATATCCCAGCCGGACGTACGCCCGAACGCTTCCAGGCCACGGGGAACGGTACGCATCGCCCTCACCCCCGACGGACTTAATATACGCCTCCCGTTATACTCGCCGTCATTCAACAGGGCAGCCGCCAGGACGGCCAGGTCGTTCGCATCGGAAAAGACACCGGCATTGCCCGACACCCCACCGTTCATCACACGGGCCAACGGGTCGTGCACCACGCCGGTCAACACACGGCCATCCGCCTGTTTCTCCGTCGGGACGACACGGGCCAGCGTCTCACCCTCCGGCTGATAACCGGTATGCACCATTCCAAGCACATCAAAAATATGCTCCCGGGCGAACGCTTTCAAAGACTGCCCAGAAACCGTTTCAATGATCCGTTGCAGCGTAATGTAATTCAGGCAACTATACTGAAACCCTGTCTTAGGTTTAAAATCACGCTTACAGGTAGCGATATACTCAATCAATCCATCCGGATCCGGCGAGCCGTACTTTTCCTCCAGCTCCTTCACCGGAGCATAAGGAGGAAGACCCGACGTATGAGTCAACAAATCGACAATCCTGATATCGGACGGTTTGCCGCTCTCGTTTTCCCACCCCTTGAAATCCGGTATAAAATCCTTCACCGGATCGGACATACGGATCAGGCCGCGCTCGATAAGAACCATAGCCGAAACAGCCGTCGACACGGATTTGCTTACCGATGCCAGATCAAACACGGCGTCCACATCCATAGGAACCGTCCGGGGATATACTTGCTTATTGCCGTACGCCTTGAGATAAGCCAACTTACCCTTATGCACCACAGCCAATACCGCTCCGGGAATCTCCTTATTCTCAACGGCTTTCAGAATAGCCTCATCGGCATATCTCAAACGGTGGGAATCCATCCCCAACAATTCCGGCGCCGCCTGAGGCAACGGTTGAGCAAACAACCGGCCGGAGAAAGAGAAGAGAAGAAAGAAAAGAAACACAACCACATCCCGACTCTCCCTGAAAGAGAATCCCTTTTGTCTTTTACGCATGTTCATATCGTTAATTTTAATATTTCCGGGAAACATATTACACTGTGTCGATAAGACAGATGTAAACTAAAACAATTCTTTCGGATTAATCTTCAAAAACTCATCGTAAGGGATTCCTCCCGTTCCGATCAACAACACCTTTTCAGGATGAAATCTCTCTGCAAATACTGCCATACCGGCATTTTCAGCTCTTATTCCGCTTTTTACTTCAAGTCCGATTACTTTATCTCCTTTTTCCAGCACAAAGTCGACTTCATAATTACCTTCCCGCCAGTAATAAAAATTATATCTCTCAGAAATGGACTGATTAATCAAATGCGCTCCTACAGATGATTCAACAAGCCGTCCCCATAATTTCGGGTGAACGATTACTTTTTCGTAAGTATCATTACCTTGAGAAGTAATTAAAGCGTTGTTATATACCTGAAATCTGGGACTTGAACCACGTTTACGAATAATATCTCCTGCATACTTATCCAAACCTGCCAATAACCCGCAATCAGACAGAAGGTTGAGGTAATTAGCTAACGTAGTTGTATTTCCGGCATCCTGAAGCTGTCCTATAATCTTCGTATAAGAAAGAATCTGACCTGAATACAGACAACCTAATTCAAACAATCGTTTTAGCAAAGCCGGTTTATCTACTCGCGTTAACATTAAAATATCTTTGGAGATACTCGTTTCAATAAGAGAATCTATGATATAGTTTTTCCAGCGTTCTTCATTGCCGATTAAAGCCGCAGACCCCGGATAGCCTCCGAAATAAACGTATTGTTCTATACTCCACCCAAAGGCGTCTTGCATTTCAGGATAAGACCAATGTCCCAAATATAAAGTTTCAAATCGACCGGCCAAAGATTCGGTTAATCCTTTCTGAATCAGTAAGCGGGAAGAACCCAGTAAAATCACTTTGATTTTTACATTTTCACGAGTATCCTTATCCCATTGTTGTTTCACAATTTCACTCCAATTGTCGATTTTCTGTATCTCGTCGATTACCAATAAAAATTCCGTCGCTTCAGACGCCTTTAAACGCAACCTGGCAGACTCCCACATTTGTACCAGCCAAGCAGAGTTCGCCGCTGAAATAGCATCTGCCGACTCGTACAGATTAGGAATGGATAACTGAGACAAAAGTTGAATCGCCATTGTGGTTTTACCCACCTGGCGAGGCCCAAGAATAACCTGAATAAACCTTCTGGGCTCTTCTATTCTTGCTTTAACCGATTTCAAATAAAGACGCTCAAACATAAGTTTTAATTTTACTCAATATGAATAACAAATTTACTCAATGTTTTCAAATATTCAACTATATTCTTCATCTGTTTGGCATATTCCGGGAAACATAATCCCACCTGCACCCCCTACCCCGCCGTCCGGTCTTTTATCAACAGACACAACCCGACGAACGTAAACAACGCATTCAGGATCAACAATTCATAACTAAACTCATAACCTCCAAACCACGCCTTTGAATGTTTCTGCAAAATCAGACAAAGGAAAGGAGAAAGAACGGCCACCAACGGCACAAACCTGTCGCGTACCGGCTTCTTCACAAAGATACCAAATGCAAACAGCCCCAGAATAGGGCCATACGTATAACTGGCCAACGTATAAACCGCATCGATCACACTGGTATCGTTCAATATATTAAAGACAATAATAACCACCCCCATGATAACAGCCATGCCGAGGTGTACGCGCTTACGCAACTTCACGACATCTTCCTCTTTCTTATTCCTGATGCCCAATACATCCACGGTGAACGACGTCGTCAAAGCTGTCAACGCAGAACCCGCCGCCGAATAAGCCGATGAAATCAAGCCGATAATAAAGAGAATACCCACAATCACCGGGAAATGACTGTTCGTGGCAATCAGCGGGAACACCTTATCACTACTCATATCGCCCTGTATCACATCCTGCAACAGGCCATACCGCCCGCCATACATATAAAGTAAAACACCCAGCATCAGGAACAACAGGATAACAAAGAACTGCGATATTCCGCTGGTGATCATGTTCTTCTGCGAATCCTTAAAATTCTTACAACTCAGGTTGCGTTGCATCATATCCTGGTCAAGCCCCGTCATAGCGATCATCGTAAACATACCGGCAAAGAACTGTTTAAAGAAGTACCGCTTGTCGTTTATCTCGTCGAAATAAAACATGCGCGACAAATCGCTATCCTTTATTGCAGTCATCATGCCGCCAAAGCTCAGGTCGAGGTCGGAAGCGATAAAATAAATACAAAGCACGACAGACACCACCAAGCAGAACGTCTTCAGAGAGTCCGTCCAGATCAGCGATTTCACCCCACCCTGGAACGTATACAACCATACCAAAGCCACCGTTACGATCACATTCAGGATGAAAGGCAAATCCAACGGATCAAAAACAAGCAACTGCAACGTCAGACACACCAGGAATAAACGCACAGCCGCGCCCAGCATTTTGGAAATAAAGAAAAACCAGGCGCCGGTTTTATAGGAAGACATCCCGAACCGGTTTTCAAGATATTCATAAATAGACACCAGATTCATCCGGTAGAATAAAGGCACCAGAACAAAAGCGATCAGAAACTGCCCGGCAACAAAGCCCAACACCATCTGCAAATAAGAGAAACCGCTTACCGCTACCATACCGGGAACAGAGACAAATGTCACCCCCGAAATACTGGAACCAATCATGGCAAAAGCAACAACATACCACGAGGACTTCCGGTTACCGACAAAAAAACCTTCATTATCCGCTTTTCTTCCCGCTATATAGGAAACAAGAAACAGAATTGCAAAATAAGTTGCGATCGTTATTAAAACCGAGACAGGATTCATATTGTTTTTCTTAAAATTAGCTCAAAAATAGAATACGTAAAGACAAACTCCTGCCACAAAGATAGAGTTTCTTTCAGAATCGGCCCGCCATTTTGGAAATATTTAGATTTATACCCAATAATTCAGCTTTTTCGACAAACGCCATTATGGTTCGTCAAGGATCAACGAATGAAATTCAATCAATCCCGCCATAGATGTTTCCTCGATGACATCCAGTTTTATTCCGAACTCTCCGGCGACCGAACACAACAGCCCCGAAAAATTATAAGCCATAGAACCTACAAAGCGTATCGGATAATCCAGATAATCGTATTGAGTGATATTACGGGTAAAAAAGGCCCTAAGATTATTCATCAGCAGGTCATTCACGTAATCCATATCCAAGTAATCGGCCAGGAAATAGGAAGTAGTCGCCAGGAAACGGTTAGGGAACGGATGGTTATAAACCGAATCCATCACCTCATGGTGCGTAATGCGGAATTTCTCATAATATGCATTGATCAGGCTTCTGGGAGCCAGGTTCTTTAACACGTCCGATAAGAATATCTTTCCCAAAGCGGCGCCACTGCCCTCATCACCCAGGATATATCCCCCCGAACGCACATTCTTGGAAATGATCTTTCCGTCATAGAAACAGGAATTTGAACCGGTGCCGAGGATACAGGCAATCCCGGCTTCACACCGGAACAATCCGCGTGCGGCAGCCAGCAAGTCACTCTCCACCTGGATAGGCGTTTTAAACTGGGCTACAAGGGATGCGCCTATGATGTTCTTCTTCTCAAAAGAACTGCACCCCGCACCATAGAAATAAACCTGCTCAAACTTTTTCTTGAAAAAAGATTCGGGCAAGCCCAATCTGACGCTTCTGCTAATTTCCCTCCGCGTCTGGAAAAAGGGATTCAGACCTTCTGTAAAGACACGCTGTACAAGGCGGTTATCTTCAACCAACGCCCATTCCGTCCTTGTAGAGCCAC
>JAIRNG010000068.1 GCA_031258135.1 Mediterranea sp. (in: CFB group bacteria) | reverse complement strand
GAGATTTATGAAAGCATCGAAGATATCTGGCCGGACTACCCCAGTAAGGAAGACTTTTTCTTTAACGAAGAGGAATACTGATTTGAGCTGAAGCGAAATAACAACCGCCCATGACATCTTTGCATTGAAATCTTCCCAGGATTCACGTCTGAAGCAGGGGGAATTTACAACAAAACAACAATACAACAAACATACAATACATAACATATAATATACAGTACGCTCAGCGTACCGCCTAAGCAGGTGCGCCCCCACGGGGGTGAGGGCAATGGTCTAACCGTCGTCTTGCCGTCAGAAATGGTAGCGGAGGTCTATGCCGAATTGGATGGGGCGTCCTTTTTGCATGAAGTTTTCGCCCATACTTTCGAAATAGAATGTACCGTATTCTTTGTTCAGTACATTTCGTCCCCAGAGTGCAACCTGTCCGTTTCCTTTGTTGAAGGCTACCCGGACATCCAGCTTGCCGTAGAAGGGTTGGCGTGCATTGTTCCGTTCCGTCCAGTAGATGCGTGCGGCGCCGTTGTAGTTTGCGTCAAGTTGTATCTGATCCGGCCAACGGCCTGCTGCCGGCCGGAACAGATATTGTGCGCCTATATTGAAGGTGTGCATGGGGGTAAACGGAACGTAATTGCCTGTATAGTTCACCTGTTCATTGTTGTTGTTTATGGTTTCGTAGTCTCTGAAGGCGGCGTGCGTATATCCGTACGATCCGTTCAGCGTCAATCCGTTTGTGACGCTTGCCTTTAAAGCCGCTTCCGCGCCATAGCTGCGGCTTTTACCCACGTTGACGGTAAGACGTCCCGCTCCCGATTCCACGAAGTGTGATACCTGTTGATCTCTTGTGTCCATATAGAAGGCGGAGAAGTCTGCAAGGAGTTTGCCGTTCCATAAGGTGAGATGTGAGCCCGTCTCGTAGTTCCAGGTATATTCGGGTTTGTAGGTCGCTTCTTCTTTTACATGGATCGCCTCTACGAATCCGTTTAATTTTTCCTTATATCCGGCGAGTTGATTCTGTTCCGAGAGAACGGTTATCATTGCGTTCCTGAGTTCCTTGCGCACCAAGTCGGAAAACATGGGTATGTTGTATCCCCCCGAACGATATCCGCGGGAGACGGTGGCATATACATTGTTGCCTTTTTCCCATTTGTATTGAAGTGCAAACTTGGGAAGCAGCTGGAAATAGTCATGATGGAATTTGCCGGCAAGCCTTGCCGGCGCTTTCATATTGGGGATTGTGACGTCGACCGGCGGTCTTGGCTCTGCGGCCGGCATACTTATCTTGAAATTAAAATCGATATCGCTATTGCAATTATACCGGATGTTATTCCTTTCATAGTCCAGGCGCAGTCCGGCCGTAAAAGACAGACCGTCGACGAACAGATGGTTGAATGTGGATTGATGATAGACGGCTCCGTTCCATGCCGGCGTTTCGAGATGATCATCGACAAGGAGCGGACGGTTATTGACGGACATGCTCATCTGCGGCGCATGGGCGGGGAAGCCGGCGAATATGGTGTTGAGATGATCTTCGATCAGCTGTTCCACCCCCTCCGTCTTGAAGGTTACCGGTGCGTTGGTTTTCAGCCCCTGATAGAACCCGAATGTTCCGGTGGTCCATTGCCAGCTCCTTCCGGGTTTCGATTTCAGGACAAGTTCTTCGGAGACCGTGTTCAGCCTTTGTTTCTGTTCGAGGTTGAAGAGGTCTTTTTCCGTAAAGTCCTGATCCAGGAACATGCGATCTTTCATGTACAGGTAACCGGTCACTGCGCTGAAGACGAAGTCCGTGGCCTGGTATTCCATGTTGAGTCCTGTGTTAAGCAAATGGCGCCGATAGTTGCTGTCGTCGTTGATCGATATTCTTCCGGCGTGGAAGTAAGGGTATCCGCCCTGATCGCTGTATTCATAGTTCACGGACAGATCGATCTTCAGGTTGTGGGTAAGGAAGTAAATCGCCCGCATCCGTCCTCCGGCTTCGTTCATCTTATCCATTTTCCTGTTGTCGTAGCTGTTTCTGAAGACTCCGCCGGAATGGCCGTAGAATCCGCCTGCAGAGAAGGCGAACGTATCGGAAATGCGATGGTAGCGGGTCAGTGAAACCGAATACTGATCCCGTGTTCCCGCGCTAAGTCTGAGGTCAGTGCCCTGATAGCTGAATGGGGATTTGGTATGGATGTGGATAAGCCCTGCCATGGCGTTGCGTCCGTAAAGCGTTCCCTGGGGGCCGCGAAGCACGTCGATCCGTTCGATGCCGGCATAATTGAAGTCGAATGTGGATTTATCAATATAAGGGATATTGTCTACATAGAGTCCGACGGACGGCGTGTTGATGCGCGATCCGACGCCGCGGATATAAATCGCCGAGGTCAGTTTGGAACCGTAATCGGGAATGAACATGTTGGGGACAATGCCCGTCAGGCTTTTGATGGAGGCGACCCGGCCGGCCTGCATCTCCTGTTGCGATACTGACGTGACGGCGGCGGGCTGTTCACGCAGTTTATGATTCTCTTTCGGCGTAGCGATAATGTTCACTTCTTCTACGTTGACAACCCGTATGGTGTCCCTGATGAACGCATCGGCTTTTACCTTGCCGGTGAGCGTTAACAGCGACAGGGCGATGAGGATATGGTTTCTTTTCATCCGGCTTGAATCTTTTGTTGAAACGCGAACGGTGCGTTTCGGATTTTCGCCTGCAAAGTAACGCCAAATATACAAAAGGTGCAATCCTCATTTATGAGGATATGGGGTTTATATCCTGTCAGCTTCGACGTATCCGTTCATCACGGCGTACATGGTCAGTCCGGATACGGATTTGACGCCCAGTTTTTCCGTTATGTTTTTGCGATGCGTGATGACGGTGGTCAGGCTGATATTCAGTTTACCGGCTATTTCTTTATTGATATGGCCTTTGCTGACAAGTACAAGCACTTCAATTTCCCGGGCGGACAAGTCCCTGTCTTCTTCCGGAACGGGCAGGGGGGCGCCTCCGGAAAAGACCCTGATAAGCTCCTGTTTCAGTCTTTTCTCCGGAAGGAAAATGTTGAGTATATGATTGCCCGCCGGTAACGCCGTTCCGCCGACGCCATGCATCAGGATGACCGTTTTCTCTTTCCGGGGCAGGAAAAAGGCATTGTATAAGACATAGGTCTGTGACGATACGAAATACCAGGCGTACATGTCGGGGGTATCGTCGGCAAAAGCGCCGAAATCGGGAAATGTACGGATGGTAAGGGTTGGGTCGATCTCTTTGAGGAGTTCTCTTAACCCAATGGCAGACAGCGTGTCGGGAGTGATGATGGCGATTTCGGCGGATTCCGGCCTCAGTTCGGGAGAGTTCATTTTATCGTTTTAATTTGTATGCAAAGATAGGAGAAACTTTAGAGTTACAGTACGCGCGGGCGTACATGGGTACACGGATTAAGCGGATGAGCACGGATTTTCAATTTAATCCGCGTTTATCCGTGTTATCCGTGTCATCCGTGTACCCATCTGTCTTAGTAAATCTTCCAAAAAGTGCACTTTTTGCCCCGTCCCAAAAACGGGAAAACGAGAAAAGTGCACTTTTTGCTCCGTCCCAAAACGGGAAAACGAGAAAAGTGCACTTTTTGCCCCGTCCCAAACCGGGAAAACGAGAAAAGTGCACTTTTTGCCCCGTCCCAAACCGGGAAAACGAGAAAAGTGCACTTTTTGCTCCGTCCCAAACCGGGAAAACGGGAAAAGTGCACTTTTTGCTCCGTCCCAAAATAAAAAAACGAAAAAAGTCGACTGTTGGCGCTTTACACAACGTGGAAAAGCTAAAAAAGTCGACTGTTGGCATTTTACACAACGTGGAAAAGCTAAAAAAGTCGACTGTTGGCGTTTTACACAACGTGGAAAAGCTAAAAAAGTCGACTGTTGGCGTTTTACACAACGTGGAAAAGCTAAAAAAGTCAACGTGTCTCTGTGTTTAATAACGACGACCTCCCTACATCGACCTCGATTTGACGCCGCAGGCCGCCGCTTCGGCGCATCGTTCGCCGTCTATGCCTGCGGAGACGATTCCTCCTGCATATCCGGCGCCTTCGCCGCAGGGGAATAATCCTTTCAGGGTGATGTGTTGCAGCGTTTCCC
>JAIRNG010000022.1 GCA_031258135.1 Mediterranea sp. (in: CFB group bacteria) | reverse complement strand
GAACGGAGTTTGCCTTCGTTTTTTTTCCATATTCAGAAGGGCGGCAACCATACATTTCCTGAAAACATTTGCTCATATAGCTGGCAGAGCTGAACCCAACTCTGTCAGCTATTTCCATAATGCTAAGCTGACCCTCGGCAATAAGCTGGGTGGCTTTCTGTAACCGGATGCTGCGAATAAATAAAGAGGGTGATTTATCTAACATAGCAACCAGTTTACGATACAATCCTGTACGATCCATACAAAGGTCGCGGCTGAGTTGCTCAACGGAATAACCGGACTCATCGATATTCCTTTCAACGAGTTCGATGGCGCGGGAAAGAAATTCTGAATCTGCTGTATTTTGCTGTTGTTCACTTTCGGGTATATCCGATGCAACTGGCAATGTTGAATCCTTTTCCACTTCGAGTGTATCGCACCGCTCAATCAAGTTACGGATACGCATCAGCAGAATCTCTTCTTTGTGCTGCCGTTCGATTTTCTTTTTCGTATAACGAATATACACATAAATGCCCGAAGCAATAAGCAACGCAGCAAAAAGTATATACAACACATAAGCCAATCGGGTTTTCCACCACGGGGCATGAATGGTTATATACAATTCCGTAAAACCTCCATTCCATTCGTCGTTGTTCGAAGCCATTACAAGCAGGCGGTACCCTCCCGGAGCCAGATTGGTATATGCAGCATACCGCATTCTCCAATCTTCGTCAACACCTTCCAACTTATACCGGTAGGCGGTTTGCATTGGGTTTTGGTAATTCAGTGCAGAGAATTCAAAAGCGAGAAAATTCTGATTATAAGATAGCTCTATTCTTTTCATATACGGCGCAGTTACCGGCAATATAATGCGCCCGTTATAACTGCGCCCGATTTCAACTTTCTCTCCGCGCAAATACAAATTAGTAAAAACCGGTCTGAAAGGCAGCCCGGAAGCATGTCTGTCTGAAGGCGATAGGATATTAAAGCCGTTAACACCGCCAAAATAAAGCGTACCGTCGCGCGCCTCGAATATGGCGCCGTCGGTATATTCTCCTTCTAACGTTCCGTCATAGATATTGAAGTTGGTGAAATGGATTTTATTACGGATGGAATCGACTCTGGAAATTCCGTAACTGGTAGTGATCCAGATACTCTTATTACGGTCTTCCAGAATAGCATGAACGAAATTATTCGACAGTCCGTCTTCGGTATAAAAAACGCTCTCAATCTTTTTTCCCTGTTCAAAAAGCCTCAGCCCATCTTGTGTTCCCGTCCATACCCTGCCACGCGAATCGGTATAAAATGTAGTACCGTACGGATCGGTATGCGGGTGTTGTTGTCTGTTTTGCAACTTGTTCCGTACCCCAGCAGAAAGCCCGTCGCCATTCACAGGTATAAGCCTTATGCTGCCTTTGACTGCTAAACGGAAATATTGCCCACCTTGGCAAGCTATGTAAATACTTCCATCGTCATCTTCAGCAAAGCCTTCAACAATTACATCTTTCGTGAAAGGTGGCGGAAAATAAGACCGACCAATGTAGGAAAAACGATAACGCTGCGGATGATAGTACAGCAACCCCCGGTTGAATGTGCCCAACCAAAGCCCGTTTTGTTTGTCTGAAAAAATGGTGCTTATTTCCGTATTTATAATGTTCCCATCTGCCGTTTTTAATACGGCAATATGCTCTTTCGAACCACTCCGCGTATTGATTTTCCAGAAACCACTGGGGCAACTGACGTAGGCTGTACCGTCGGGGCCTGCAATCAACGTGTTAAGTACATAATCCGTTTCAAGTAATTTCGTCCATTCTTTTTTACCGGTATCAAAAAAGAAAAAGCCACCTTTTGTTCCGTTACGTAACTGAAAGAAACCGTTATTACCTTTCACCACTAACGATGTGTTTTTAAATACATCCTGCAAACTATCCGGATAAGCGGCACAACGATAACGCCTTGAGCGGGTTTGTTGGTTGTAACACACCACAGCGCCTGTATTGTAGAACAAATATAAATCCGAACCTTCTGCAACCACATCCTGCAAAATACCTTCATTGTCGCGAATACTGAATTTTGTGAATTTCCCCCAATTATTATGTAACCACAGTTCGTCCGAGATCAATAGCCACACCCTGTTTTCGAGGTCCACAAAAAGATCGTCTACCGTTTCGGTAATGCCTGCCCGCTCAAAATAAGATTGCAAATGGGGGACATATTTTTCCTGATAAAGGTTTACACACATCAGCTTTTTTTCGTCTTTAATCCAGAGCAGAGAATCGCCATCCTGGTAAATACGGTAAAAACCATCATAGTTATTTATGGGGTATATGTGCCGACTGTCCTGGTGGATGTAAGTAAAGTGGGTTCCATCGTACAAGTTCAGGTTGCCGCTGGTTTTAAATACCATCCGCCCGTCGGGCAGTTGCAACATATAACGTATCTGGTTATCACTCAAACCGTGCGAAACATTAATCGGGGTAAACACAAAATCGTCAGCACGGACAAAGGTTGTTGCCAGCACCCACAGAAAAAACGTACAGATTCTTATATAATAAAGCATAATGCAAAAATAAAGAATTGTAGTTTTAAACTGTGGGCTCAGGGTATGTATTTATGCAGAAATCAACATAGTTGCTATTCATATCAACATAGTTGTTACCGGCTGCATTACCCTATACATTACTTTTGCCACGATATGAGTAGATTCATAACCAATTAAATTCAATAGCATGTTAAACATTAATCTTATCCATCTATGATTTTACCCAAAAGTATGATCAGTCTTAAAAAGCCAGTCATCCTACTGGCCTTTCTGATTCCATTTTTCCATGGAATTTGTGCGCAGGTATCGGACCAGCAAATCAGCGGTATCATAACCGATACAAATAACGAACCTATAATAGGAGTATCCGTAACCGTAAAAGGAACAGCCAAAGGATGTATATCCGATTTGAATGGCCAATATCAGATTAAAGTCGGCAAAGGAGCAGTTCTGGTATTTTCCTATGTCGGTTATCAAACCAAAGAAATTACGGTTTTGGAAAGCCGGGAAATAAACGTGATTTTAAATGAAGACGCTGTCAGCTTAAATGAGATCGTAGTTATCGGCTATGGCATACAGCGAAAAGGTGAAGTAACCAGTGCCGTATCCAGTGTAAAATCCGAGAATTTCAGTAAAGGAGCCATTAAAGATGTGGGACATCTGATTCAAGGGAAAGCGGCCGGATTGGCCATCACCAATCCCAGCGGCGACCCTACATCTACCACACAATTCAGGCTTAGAGGTACCAACACCATAGGCGGGGCCAATACCGAACCTTTGGTACTGATTGACGGGATTCCGGGAAGCATCAACACCGTGGCGCCCGAAGATGTTGAGAGCGTGGATGTGCTGAAAGACGGTTCTGCAGCGGCTATTTATGGAACGCGTGGGACAAACGGTGTTATCCTCATAACCACCAAAAAGTCGAAAGGAGCACAGATAAACCAAGTAGAATATAACAGCTACATCAGTACTTCGCAAATAGTAAAAAAGCTGGAAATGCTCAACGGAGTCGAATTCAGAGAAATGTATCCGCAAGAAGACCATGGTGCCGACACGAACTGGCTGGACGAAATTACGCGCATTCCTTTTACGCAGGCACATAACTTGTCGCTTCAGAGAGGAACTTCCACAACAAATTATGTGGCAAATCTCAACTACAACTCATCCGAGGGTGTAATGCTGAAGTCGGGAAAGGAAACTTTTTCGGGGCGTATCGAAGTTGCTCACCGGATGTTCGACGACAAGTTGCAACTCAAATTTGGATTATTCGGAAAGAAAAGCCAATATGCTTCTACCAGCAGTGCAGGTAGTTTTAACGGATACACATACCGGCAGGCTATTTTGCGAAATCCTACAGACCCGATAAAAAACGAAGACGGAGGCTGGTATGAAAACCTCAGCAAGTTTGAATATGAAAATCCGGTTGCCCGGCTCGAAGAATGCTATGGTAACGTGAAGAATACCGAACTCCGTTTTAACAGCAACATTATATATAATCCGATTAAAGACCTTACTCTAACGGCCGTATTATCATATGTGCGCGAGAACAGAAACCACGGGTATTCGGAAACGTTGAACCATGCCTCTGCCAAAAGAGACGGTTACGCCGGATGGTCGTCCGTGGGAGCCTATACCAAAATGGAAAAACTGACGGAACTTACTGCACTGTATAACAAGCAAATTGGTTTGCATAAGTTCAGCCTTTTGGGCGGCTACAGCTACAACGAGATTGATTTTGAAGATATGTATTTTGCCAATTACGGTTTTCAGGACGATCAGTTCGGAGGATGGCACAATATAGGAATCGGGGCGGCCCTGAAAGAAGGTAAAGCCGATGCGAATTCCAATAAATGGACAACCAACCTGATCGGCTTTTTCGGAAGGGCAACGTATTCGTTTGACGATAAATACCTGCTAATGGCCAGCTTGCGGTATGAAGGAGCCAGCCAGCTATGGGGAACAGATAATGAGTGGGGAGCTTTTCCGTCCGTGTCATTAGGTTGGAGAATAACACAAGAATCTTTTATGAAGAATCAAACGATTTTTGATGATCTCAAAGTACGTGTGGGATATGGAGTAACAGGCTCCCAACCAAAGAATAGCTTTTTAGGAATTGCTATGCTTAAGTACGATAAATATGCGTATGTAAATGGCAAATGGGTTCAGACGATTGTGCCTGCGTCCAATGCCAATCCCGATTTGAAATGGGAAGAAAAGAAAGAAACCAACATCGGCCTTGATTTTACCCTGCTGAAAGAGCGACTATCGGGTACAATCGATTTCTATAACCGTAAAGTAGATGGATTGATTTATCAATACAACGTTCCCGTACCCCCCAATTTATACAATAAAACATGGGCCAACGGTGGAGTGATGGAAAATCGCGGAATAGAGGTTCTTCTCTCCGGTATGCCTGTAATAACCAAAGATTTTGAATGGAATACCAGCGTAACTTTCTCCACAAATTCAAATAAACTGAAAAGCCTTGATGGCAGTGTGTTCAAAACCGAGTATGATTACTTTGATGAAGGATGGTTGGCCGAACCGGTAAAAACAAACTCGCACCGGGTGCAGGTAGGAGAGAAAATAGGTAACTTCTGGGGATTCAAAGTTGCGGATGTGGACGATAACGGAAAGTGGATATACGAGGGCAAGGACGGGAACCGGATTAATTACGACGATTTCTCTCGCGCACCGGAAGAAAAGAAGGTGATCGGAAACGGATTACCCACCTGGTACGCCGGCTGGAACAACAACATCAGGTATAAGAATTTTGATTTCAGCATGACCATGCGCGGAGCCTTTGGCTACCAGATTATCAACGAGGCGCGCATGTATTACGAGAACCCGAAAAATAGCCGTATGGAAAACCGCCTGAAATCTGTAAACGATAAGATATTCGGCAAAATGCAGCTCAGCAAAGAGGTAGATCCGGAATTCAACAGTTATTATGTGGAAGACGGTGATTACTGGAAAATTGATAATATTACGCTGGGATATACCTTTAATAACCTCCATAAATATATTAGCTCTTTACGGCTTTACGCTTCCGTACTCAACGCGTTTACCATTACCGGATACGACGGAGTTGACCCCGAAGTAAATATGAACGGGCTGAATCCGGGGTATGACAACAGAGATCAGTATCCCAGCATCCGATCGTTTACCTTCGGTTTAGGAATCAAGTTTTAACTTTAAAATATAATACATATATGAAAACAAAAATAGTATATATATTTACTGCCTTTGCAATTGTTACGGGGTTGTTCGCCTGTACAGATCTTAAAGATGCCAGCTACGGACAAGTTATTTCAGAAAAATTCAATCCTACCACTGAAGAAGAAATCAGCTATCTGGTCAATGCCGCTTATGTACCGTGGAGGGAAACCATGCTGCTTTGGAACGGGGTAGTCAGGACACAGGAATTATGCGCCGATCAGGATGTGCTACCGGCCCGTCCCAACGGATGGGTGGATGGTGGCATATACAAAAGATGGCATCTGCATACCTGGACCACAGACGATGATTCTGCCCTACAACCGTGGGAACGTACTTATACGGGAATCAATACCTGCAACCGCCTGCTTTCGCAGATTGAAGACGGAGTCATTAATGTGACTGATGAAATAAAAACACCTTTGATAGCAGAACTAAAAATACTGCGCGCTTCTTACTATTATATATTGGTCGACCTTTATGGCAATGTGCCGATTGTTACCGATTTTAAAGATACTTCATTGCCCAAGCAGTCGACCCGGAAAGAAGTGTTCAATTTTATCATAACTGAAATCAACGACAATATAAATGATCTGTCCGAAACCCCTCGGGGATATTATTACGGACGCATCAATAAATGGGGCGCCTATACTCTGCTGGCAAAAATGCACCTCAATGCTGGCGTGTGGATTGACACACCGCAATGGCAGAAGTGTATCGACGCCTGTGACGAGGTAATCCGGTTTGCCACCGCGAGCGGAGAATACGAGTTGGAAGAAAACCAGAAAGATATCTTTGTTACCAAAAACGAGAACTCCAAAGAAATTATCTTCGCCCTGCCGTTCGATGAAATTTACATCACCGACTGGAACGCATTCGACTTCCACATGTATACCCTAGCATCCGAAAGCCAGCAAACATACCAATTTACCAATGTGCCTTGGGGCGGCGTATGTGCCATACCCCAATTCATAGAATCGTTCGATTCTGACGATGCCCGGTTGCAGGATAATTTTATCTTTGGTCAACAATACAAAGCTTCCGGTGAAATACTTACCCGTAGCGATAACGGCGAACCGTTTATATATACGAAAGATGTTCCGGATATAGACCGGTCTGACATAGTGGATGGATATCGCTGGGGCAAGTTCGAATATGCCATAGGAATAACCAACCGGTTGAGCAATGACTGGCCCCTGTTCAGATATGCAGATGTACTGCTTATGAAAGCCGAAGCCATGCTAAGGTTAGGGCAGTCCGGAGCCGGTGAATTGGTAACACAGGTTAGGCAAAGAGCTTTCAAAAGTAATCCGGAAAAGGCAGTGGTCACCGATGCCCAGTTACAGGCGGGAAGCTTATACGACTACGGACGCCGTGACGAAAAAAGGACAACGTTTGAGGGAGGTAATGACATACTATACGGACGGTTCTTAGACGAACTGGGATGGGAATTTACCCAGGAAGGTCGCCGTAGACAGGATATGATACGGTTCGGTGTATTCAGTACCAAATCGTGGTTCAGCCATGATGCAACGAATGATAAGAACCGGGATTTATATCCCATACCGAATTCAGCGTTGCTCACCAATTCCAATCTGAAACCAAATCCGGGCTATTAACCCACCTAATTTAAAAGAATACAATGAATGAAAGTAACAATTTTAAGACATTTCACATTTACAGCCTTGATTGCATTGATTACATCCTTAAGTGTAACTGCCCAAACGTATCAACGTACATCGCGAGGTATCAAAAGCAATACACAGGGAATGGATGTGCAGATAGAATTTTATTCACCTCAAATGGTGAGGGTGTACAAAACGCCCGAAAACAAGGAGTACAAAAAAGAAAGCCTGTCCGTTATAAAAGCACCCGGGCAAACGGAATTCAATGTGAATGCGAAGGGAGATATGGTTACCCTCCAAAGCAGTGCCTTACAAGTAAACTATCATTCGAAAACAGGGAAAATAACTTTCAACGATAAACAGGGCGATACGCTGTTTATCGAGAAAGAGTACGGAGCCCAGTTCACTGCGTTCAACGATGCCGGAAATGATACCTACAGTCCGCGCCAGGCTTTTATTCTGGAGAAAAACGAGGCCATTTACGGACTGGGGCAAACACAAACCGACCGCATGAACCAGCGCAACCAGAAAATGTATATGCGTCAGCGACAATTCGAAGGCGGTTATGCCTATGTACCCATTATCCAGTCGGTGAAAGGATATGGTCTGTTCTGGGACAACCATTCACCGACAACTTTTACCGATAATCCGCAGGAAATGTCCTTCGAGTCAGAAGTAGGAAAATGTATCGATTATTATTTCATGTACGGCGGCAGTGCTGACGGTGTAATTGCACAAATCCGCGACCTTACTGGACAGGCGCCGATGTATCCGTTGTGGGCATTCGGCTTCTTCCAGTCGCGCGAACGGTACAAATCGCAGCAGGAAACAATGGATGTGGTGGCCAGATACCGGGAACTGGGCGTACCGCTGGATTGCATTATTCAGGATTGGCAGTATTGGGGGCCGGACACCAACTGGAACTCCATGAACTTCGATAACCCGAAGTTTCCCGAACCTCGGAAGATGATTGACTTTGTGCACCGGAATCATGCGAAAATAATGATTTCAATATGGGCTTCCTTCGGTCCCGATACCCGCCAGTATAAGGAACTGGAAAAAATGAATGCCTTATTCAACTTTGAAACATGGCCGCGGACCGGAGGCGTCAGGGTGTATGACGCCTACAATCCGGCTGCCCGCAAAATCTTTACCGACCACCTGAATCAGGGCCTCACAAGCAAGGGTATCGACGCGTGGTGGACAGACTCCACCGAGCCTGACCATTTCAATCTTACCCAAAAACATTACGACATTACAACGGCTTTAGGTACTTACCGTAGCGTAGTCAATGCTTTTCCATTGATGGCTAATAAAGGGGTGTACGAAAATCAGCGCGATTATACTTCGGATAAGCGTGCTTTACTGCTCACCCGTTCGGCTTTTGCCGGACAGCAGCGGTATGCCACCAATGTTTGGTCGGGTGATATCCGTTCAACCTGGGAAGTCCTTAAAAAGCAAATTCCTACAGGATTGAACTTTACCCTCACAGGTATTCCTTACTGGAACACCGACATCGGCGGCTTTTTTCTGTGGGATTACGAAGGGGGCGTTGCCAACAAAGCCTATCAGGAGTTGTATACCCGTTGGTTTCAGTATGCCACGTTTACCTCCATGCAGCGTTCGCACGGCAGCGGCGTAGCCAAAGAAATATACAATCTGGGGAAAAAGGGCGACTGGGCTTATGATTCGGAAGAAAAATACATTAACCTGCGCTATGCCCTCTTACCGTATATATATTCCACTTCGTGGCAGGTAACAGGCCATGCCAGATCGATGATGCGCGCCTTGGTGATGGATTTCAACAACGATGCCAAGGTGCATCATATCGGCAATCAATTCATGTTCGGGAAAGCATTGCTGGTAACTCCCGTAACCGATCCAATGTATGTTTCCGGCAAGCAGGAAAAATGGAAAAATCCGGTAGAAGACTTTAGCACGGTAAAAATGCAGGAAGTCTATTTACCCGAGGGTACATCGTGGATTGATTTCTGGACGGGCGAAACGTATAAGGGAGGACAAACCGTACAGAAAGAATCGCCGATAGATATAATCCCGCTCTTTGTGCGGGCGGGCTCTCTTATCCCTTTCGGTCCCAAAGTGCAGTATGCCACCCAAAAGAAATGGGATAACCTCGAAATACGTATTTATCCGGGAGCCGATGGGGAGTTCGTACTCTACGAAGACGAAAACGACAACTACAATTACGAGAAGGGAATACACTCCACCATTTATTTCCGGTGGAATGATGCTACACGTACACTCACTATCGGCAGCCGGGAAGGCAGTTTTCCCGGTATGTTAAAATCACGTAAGTTCAGGGTGGTCATCGTAAATCAGGATAACGGAAAGGGCGATACTCTGGCAAGGGCAGATAAAACAGTCTCTTACAATGGCAAAGCCTGCAGCATTACACTGTAAAGGTAGGGGTAAGGATCGGTCGACACAGAGCAACAACACCTCAACAGATGAAGCGGATAAACGCGGACAACTAAATTGAAAATCCGTGTTATCCGCGTACCCATCCGTTATTAAAGATGAAAACAACACACATTTGGATAGATACCTGCAGATTCTTTTATTTCACCCCATGCATCATCTTTTGCAACTTTTTTGAAAGGAGGAAGAGAATCAAAGCTGCTATTCCCGATATGACAACGAAAATCAGAAAGAAGTCCGACATGGTCTCTATCCGGATGCCAACGATAGATTTCGCCTTTCCCTCTTCGGGATAAAGCCCGCTTAACAGGCCGGCGAATTTATTGGCTGTGGCCATCGACAGATACCATATACCCATCATCAAAGATGCAAAACGTATGGGAGTCAGACGGTTTACCATGGAAAGACCGATGGGCGAAACGGCCATCTCTCCCATTGTGTGGACAAAGTAAAGTCCAACCAGCCAAAGCATATTCATCTTTATACCCGGTTGTACGCCTTTCACTCCAAAACAAATAATGAGGTAACCCAAAGAAAGGAGCAGTAAACCGATGGCTTGTTTGGCGGGCGAAGCCGGTTCTTTCTTCCGTTTATTCAGGAAGTCCCAGACAGCAGGCATGACGAATGCCAGAAGCACCACAAACAACGGATTTAAAGACTGAAACCAGGAAGACCGTATTTCCCATCCCAACAAATTCCTGTCAGTCTGCTCCTGGGCAAACAGCGTTAATGACATTCCGGCCTGTTCAAACGCCGCCCAGAAAAAGATCACGAAGAAGGCGATAATATAAATCACAAAGATGCGGTCCCGTTCTGCTTTCGTTAATGAACCGTCCAGCAAGATCGTAACCGGCAGAACAATACAAGCTGTGTATATACCAATGCCAATCCAGTCGTCACCGAATAAATAATAGAACAAGCCTGCAAGTGCAACCGCCAACAGGGTAAGGATATATGCATGGCGCATCTTCCGCTGTCCGGCGGAAGCCGGGCGTCCCGTTTGTTTACCACCCTCTTCAACGCTTGCCTTTTTCGGCACAAGCCCTAAAGGTTCGCCGGAAGGAGAAATAATATACTTGTCTTTCTGAGTCTCAAAGATCAGCAATGTCAATACAATCACGATGGCGGCAACTAAGAAACCCCATCTGAAATCTTCCGGATTGCCCGTTTCACCAAAATATCCGCACACCAACGGGGCAAGGAAAGCGCCCACGTTGACACCCATATAAAATATGGTGTAGGCCGTATCGATCCGTCGGTCATCCGGCTCATAAAGTTGTCCAACCAACGAAGATACCGATGGCTTGAAACATCCGTTACCCATAATCAGGAACGTCAGTCCGGCATACATCAACCCGTGGGACAGGGCTGCCTGACCTAATACCGACGCACTGGCAAACATGAAGAACTGCCCGATGCCCATCATTACCGCCCCCCAGAAGATAGAACGCCGGATACCCCACCAACGGTCGGCGATATAACCCCCGATCAACGGTGTCAGATAAACCAATCCGGTATAACTGCCGTAGATGGATGAAGCCGCTTCCCTGTCAAACAATAAAGCCTGGGTGAGGAACAGGATAAAAATGGCACGCATGCCGTAATAACTAAAACGTTCGGACGTGCTTGTCACGAAAACCAGGTAAAGTCCCTTCGGATGCCCTTTCAGTGTACTCATGAGTCAATCTGTTTTGTATGTAATAGATACAAAGATACAAAACCGGAAGAAATATCCGGTAAAAAACATACAAATCATCTGTTTTCCACAAACAGGAAGCGCATAATAACGTTATATTTGCATACCGGAAAAAGAAAACGACAGGATGAAGACACTTTCAATCGCTCAGATCAAAGAGTTGTATGCCGGATATACAGGCAGCGGGGAACTCCCTGATACCGGATTAAATGCCGAAGATGCGGAACAAGCCGAAGCAGGTTACTTCCTGACCGAAGAAGAGGACATACGCCCGCTGATTAAACAACGGAAGGACTCCGCCCATAAGGGAAACTTCGGGCATGCCCTGTTAATTGCCGGTTCGTATGGCATGGCAGGAGCATCCGTACTTGCCGCCCGGGCCTGCATGCGTTCGGGCATAGGACTGCTTACCGTACATGCCCCTTCCTGCAACAACCATATCCTGCAAACGACCATCCCCGAAGCCATGGTCGAAGCCGATGCACACGAAAAATGCTTTGCCGGGCCTACGGACACGGGCCGTTATAACGCAGTAGGGATCGGGCCGGGACTGGGTAAATCGAAAGAAACCGAAGCCGCCCTGCTCCATCAACTGCGAACAAGCCAGTGTCCATTGGTTCTTGATGCCGACGCCCTCAACCTGTTAGCCGGAAACAGGCATATATGGACTGCATTACCCAAAAACTCCGTATTAACTCCGCATCCCGGGGAGCTGGAAAGGCTGACCGGTGAAAGCAAAAATCCATACGAACGGCTGGCAAAAGCACGTGGGCTGGCAAAACTGGCCGACGTACACATAGTCCTGAAAGGGCATTACTCCGCCGTTGTCACCCCCGAAGGCAACTGCTATTTTAACCCGACAGGCAATGCGGGAATGGCTACGGCCGGAAGCGGCGATGTACTGACAGGAATTGTCCTGGCCTTGCTGTCACAGGGATACATGGGTGAAGAGGCCGCTAAAGCCGGCGCTTACGTACATGGCATGGCAGGCGATCTTGCCCTGCGGAAATATGGCGCCATATCTCTCAACGCCAGTGACATCATAGAGTTTCTACCCGCGGCATGGAGACATATCAGCGGGCGGCAGACTGCCGGATTATAGTTTTTTTCACCGGGCCGATAGCGCAAAGTTCCATATCTTCATTAACTTTGCGAACTGAACATACAGTAAAAACAATAAAGATAGCAGAGCCGTTTAAAATAATTCAACTATGAGGAAGCCAATTGCATTACCGGTAAGCCTATTGTTTGTTGCAACCGCAGTCTACGCACAGACAGAAGTGATTTCGGGAGTTACGCGGGGAAAAGATTTCGGAGTGGTATACACCCTTCCGAGAACTGAAATGAAAATCGACGTGAAAGTTACCCGGGTCATTTATACTCCCGGAGAGTTCAGCCGGTATGCCGACCGTTACCTCCGACTATCCGATGTGTCGGGTGAACCCGAACAATACTGGGAACTGAACGGCATGGTGGTATCATCTATTGGTGTACCTGATAATAAGAACACTTATTTCGTGAAGATGAAGGACAAAACCGTTGCTCCACTGATGGAACTGACTGAAGACGGTATCGTTAAATCCATTAATATGCCCATCGGCAACGCGCCCGCCGAAAAGAAAGAGCAAGCAAAACCTGCAAAGAAGACACTGAATCCCAAAGACTTCCTTACAGAAGAAATTCTTATGGCGAACTCTACCGCCAAAATGGCTGAGTTGACCGCCAGAGAGATTTACAATATCCGTGAAAGCCGTAACGCATTGGTACGCGGGCAGGCGGATAATATGCCTAAAGACGGAGAGCAACTGAAACTGATGCTCAATGTCCTTGATGAACAAGAAAATGCAATGCTCGAACTCTTCACAGGGGTCAGGAGCAAAGAAGAAAAAGTTATTACGATCACACTGACCCCCGACAGGGAGCAGGACAATGAAGTCTTCCTCCGTTTTTCCCGCAAATTAGGCGTACTTGCCGCCAATGACCTTGCCGGTGAACCGGTATACCTCACCATAAAAAGCCTGACCCCGCCGCCCTTACCCGAAGATAACGACAAGAAAGGGGTATCGGGCATAGCCTACAACGTACCCGGAAGAGCAGGCATACGGATTGTATATAAGAACAACAAGATATTCGAAGGAGAATTTCCCGTAACCCAATTCGGAACGGTTGAATATCTTGCCCCAGCGCTGTTTAACAAAAACTCAACGATCAAGGTAACATTTAATCCGGTAACCGGAGCGTTGATTAAAGTTGACCGGGAATAAAGAACTGTCCCAATATGAGGTGCGACGATCATAGCCGTTAGGTTATACCATGACCGTTCCACGATACTTATGTAATACTTTCGCCATAGGTATGATGAAGGTCATCCCATAGTATGATACGGGGCATCCCATACGTATGGGACGACCCGTATCATACGTATGGAACAACCCTTACCATACCTATGACACAAGGGTTATCATACTATGAGACGACCCTTGTCATACCTATGGGATAGGCAACATCATATACATGGGACAAGTAAGATCATACGTTCGGACGGGCTGTTGGGTAGGGAGTTGTAAACTTTATAAACCCGTCTTTCCGGAATCGGGTAACCCTTCAGGTCTGAACTATTCTTTTATATTCGGTTCTTCCAGACCATAACCACACTTCCTGTCTTCCGCTTTCAGCCAGAGCCCCAATAAAAAGGCAAGTATTCCCAGACCCGCAAAGACAAGCATCGGAAAGGTATAATCATAGTTCCCGGGCCCTACATCAGGATTAGCCCAGGCCAATACCTTACCAATAATGATCGGGAATGCCCACAATCCGATATTCTGAATCCAGAAGATCACAGAATAAGCTGATCCTAAATAACGCTCTTCCACAAGTTTGGGAACAGACGGCCACAATGCGGCAGGTACAAGAGAGAACGATATGCCGAGCAGGATAATCGCTCCGTAAGCAATGAACATACTGCCTGTATTCCCTTGTTGCAAGGGATACAAAGCAAAAACAGTATGGCAAATAAACACCAATATGGCTCCCAATATCAACATTGTAGCGCCTTTACCTTTTCTATCAAGAAACCAGCCCAACAACGGAGTCAACACCATTGCTCCAATCGGGAACCAGGAAAACAACGCCGACGCATCGTCTGTTGTCATACCCAGACGGTTCTCCAACATACTCGTTGCAAACTTCTGGAACGGGAATATAGCTGAATAGTAAAGTACACACAGGAAAGCCACGATTAAAAAGACTTTGCTAGTAAACAAAATACCGATATCACTGATCTTAAACGAATCTTCTTTCTCTATTTCCGCACCTGCACCCAGTTGTTTATCCAATTTCTTATCCATTACCGAATAAACAATAAATGCAAGCAGACCTATGCAAAGCAGCCCACAGCAAACCGCCACAGGACGAACAACAAGCGGATCTCCCCATGAAGCCAGCACCGGCGACAAACGGAAAACGACAAACACGCCCAAACGGGCAATGGCCATCTCAAGCCCCATGGCGAGAGCCAGTTCTTTCCCCTTGAACCATTTCACAATCGTTTTGGAAACAACGACACCTGCCATTTCAACTCCACAGCCAAAGACAGCAAATCCGGCGCAAGCTAATTTCGCGGTAGCGGGAAATGACGTCCAGAATGAATTCAGAAAATCATACAGCGCATTGCCCTCTGAGAAATACGGACTTATTGCATACAACTTGATGGCTCCGCCAAGTATCATTACAACCCCTGAAAGGATTGCCGTAAAGCGAATACCTAATTTATCCAGGATGATCCCTGCAAAAATAAGGAAAAAAACGAATACATTTAAAAAGTACTCGGAACTGGCAAAGGTTCCATATATATCGGGCGACCAGCCCAACTGCGTTTCCGCCAGTGTCTGTAAAGGGGATAATACATCTACAAACATGTATGCAAAAAACATGGTCGATGCAATCAAAATAAGAGTGGCCCACCTCAGCAGCGCCGAGTCTCTCATGGTCTGATGAAATTGATTCATTGATGTAAGGAGTTAAAGGAAAAGAGGAAGGAGTTGGAGTTAGCGCTTTGTGCAGGAGTTAAAGTTTAAGATACGCTCTTGGGGAGGGGAGTTAAAACTTAAAAATATCTGAGCTTCAACTCCTGCGCAAAGCGCTAACTCCTTCCCTTCTTTTTTATCAGTTGCCTGTAGAATCTGTAGATGCTTCCGGAGCCGTTTCGGTCGGTGTGGCAAATCCGGGTAAGTTCATCGGATTCGTCTGATCTTCCTGTTGGGCTTGTTCCATGATAATATTTCCATCTTTACCGATAGAAGAAGGAAGTACATAAGCGGTAGCAATGCTCAACACGACAATGCATGCGGCTAATACCCATGTTGTTTTTTCCAGAAAATCTGTAGTCTTGCGTACGCCCATGATCTGATTGGATGATGAAAAGCCTGAAGCCAAACCTCCACCCTTAGAGTTTTGTATCAAAACGATGAAGCACATCAACATGGCTGCAATAACGATCAGAATGATTAATAATAAGTACATGTTAGTTCTTATGTTTTAGTGTTAATAATCAATTTCTCCAAAAAACGGATTTGGTCTGCAAAGTAAGCGTTTTTTTTCGGATATTTCAAACTTAGCTTTTTAATTATTTCAAGAGCTTTCGGATATCGCCGCTGTTTGATGTATATCCTGGCTAAAGTTTCCGTAAAGCAGGTATCTTCTTCATCCTCTTCGGAATAAGCAAACGACGGCCTTTCAAGCGCAGCCTCTTCTTCCTCATCCAAGGGTTTCAGTTTCATTGATGGCCCGCTTTCCGCTTTTGCTATAAATTCGTCAATCAAATCCTGTCCCCTCAACGGCGGCAGGGCGTCGTGACCGGATTCCTCTGCGGATACAGGCAAAGAAGCCATATAATCGATAGTATAATCCAACCGGTCTTGCAGGGCATCTGTTTCAGGAGCAGACATCAGGAAAGCATCGATCAGGGATAATGTACGGTCAAGCCCCGGTTCTTCTTGTTGTACCTGCGCGACAGAACTTTCCCGTTTATGCCCGGACAATTGATACTTATCACCCTCAATCAGGTAAAACAATACCCGGCGGTCTGCAACATAGAATGCTGATTTTCGTAATTCGGCGCCAAACGCAATGTCGTGCAGTAAATACAGGTTTTTCAGATATAACAGCCTCAACGACTGGCTATAAGGATAACGGGTCAACAGTGTACGGAGCTTGTACAACGTATCCTTATCCAGTTCTTCCGGGTGAGCCATCCAGTGCTGCAGACTTAACGGGTCCATGATTTACCAGTTGGCGACAGTAGCCATAAATATCTGATCCGTGATCTCTTTCACCATCTGGGCAATCAGTTCGTCCTGTACGGCAGTCAACAACTCTCTCGAGTCGTATGTCCGGAAAGCCGAGAACTGTCGTTCAAAATCATTGTTGTGATTTATATTATCGGTAAACCGCACGTTCACCGTAACCGTCAGTTTTGTTGAAGATGCATACCCATCGGCGGCTACCGCTTCATTGTACTGGTTATATCCGGTGATTTCTCCTTCAATCTCAAGGTCTGCACCGGCATTCGCCATTGTCAACCGGGTCTGACGGATGAATATATCCTTCAACTCCTGATTGAAAGTGGTTCCCAACGGTGCATATACATAATCCGATCTGATAGGGAAATCAGCTATTGAGATCGTTTTATATTTTGAATAGTCAAGAGAGCCTGCCCCGGTAAAACTATAAGAAATACTACAACCCGCCCATAGCCATACTGACATAGCCAGCACAGCTACGCCGGCTATTTTCCTATTCCAATCCATATTCTTTTATTTTTCTGTAAAGCGTACGTTCCGATATATTCAAATCCTTAGCCGCCGCCCTGCGCTTACCGTTATTCTTACCCAATGCTTTCTGTATCGTTTCCTTCTCTACTTCATCTAACGAAAGCGGCTCTTCAATATATTCCTCCGTATCCTGAATATCATCGTCCTCACTCTGAGTATGCACAGGGTCCACACGCTGTATACTGATTGTAGAAACCGGCGGCGGATTACTGATCACCGTTTGCGGCGCTCCTTTTTCCGACATGAGATCATGTACAAGCTTTTGCAATTCGTTCATTTCTTTCTTCATGTCATATAGAGCTTTGTAGAGAAATTCCCGTTCATTCTCAAAGTTCTGCCCATGCTTACCCGGCCACAAGGCAGGCAATTGGTTCTCCGGCCGTGGCGGGAGGTAAATCTTCAATATATCAGCGGTAATTTCACGATTCGTTTCAATAATGGATATCTGCTCCGTTATATTCTTTAACTGGCGCACATTCCCCGGCCATGCATAGCCGATCAATACATGCTTGGCATCCTCCGTCAACTGAATGGCGGGCATACGATATTTTTCTGCGAAATCCGAAGCAAATTTACGGAACAACAGCACCACATCCGTACCACGTTCACGTAAAGGCGGTATCTGAACCGGTATCGTATTCAACCGGTAATATAAATCTTCCCTGAATCTCCCGCCGGAGATCGCTTCATTGAGATTGACATTCGTAGCGGCGACAATACGGACATCCGTCTTCTCTACTTTAGATGAGCCTACTTTAATAAATTCTCCGGTCTCCAACACACGCAACAGACGGGCCTGAGTGGGTAGAGGCAACTCCCCCACCTCATCCAGAAAGATCGTACCGCCATTGGCTTCACCGAAATACCCTCTTCTCTCTCCGATAGCCCCGGTAAAAGCGCCCTTCTCGTGACCGAAAAGCTCCGAGTCAATCGTTCCTTCGGGGATAGCCCCGCAGTTCACCGCAATGTACTGCCCGTGTTTACGACGACTGTACTGGTGAATGATCTGCGGAAAACTCTCTTTACCCACCCCACTCTCACCGGTAATCAATACCGATAAATCCGTTGGGGCCACCTGAATAGCTATATCGATGGCGCGCGTCAGTGTCTCCGTATTTCCTATAATACCGAATCTGAGTTTTACTTGTTGTATTTCCGTCTTCGTCATACGCTGTCGTCTACCGTATCCAGTTTTAACTTATCACTATCATCCTGTCTCTCATGATACTGCTTACGCAAGGGATTGGTACGGGCCATATCATCACGGCGACGATTACGGAATACATTGATAGCAACATAGATAGCCTGACGGAAAGAATCTTCGGAAGCAACTCCTTTTCCGGCAATATCGTAAGCCGTACCGTGAGCCGGAGACGTACGTATAATGGGTAACCCGGCGGTATAATTCACACCATCCTCCATAGCCAATGTTTTAAATGGCGCAAGCCCCTGATCGTGATACATCGCCAGTATTCCATCGAAATTAACAAAATTACCCGATCCTATAAAACCATCAGCCGGATAAGGACCATAACACAGGATACCCTTAGCCGCCATCTCTTTCAAAGCCGGAATGATAATTTCCTGCTCCTCAACGCCAATCAGGCCATCATCGCCGGCATGCGGATTTAAAGATAACACGGCGATACGAGGTCTTCCAATACCAAAATCGCGCTTCAGGGAATGGTTAAATATCTCCATCTTTTCCTGAATCAACGACTTGGTTATGGTAGAAGCAACCTCACGGATTGGAATATGTCCGGTCACCAAAGCCACACGGAAATCATCTTTCAGCAATATCATCAAAGATTTATGGCCTCCGCCCGCTCTTTCTTCAATGTACTCGGTATGACCGTGGAACGAAAAGTTTTCTGATTGAATGGTACGCTTATTGATTGGTGCAGTGACCAATACATCGATCATCCCTTTACGGTAATCGTCCAATGCCCTTTCCAATGCATCCAGTGCGGCCTTTCCCGCTTCGGCATCCGGCTTGGAAAACTCCACCTTTACTTCATCGTTTGTACAGTTCAGCACACTGAGCTTGTTGTGGTTCGCCTCGGAGGCCGAACTTATGATACTGAAGGTTGTAGGTAAATCCAACGATTTACGATGATATGCAGCAACCTTGGGAGAACCATATATGATAGGAGTGCAAAACTCCAACATCGCCGGCTCGGCAAATGTTTTCAGGATGACTTCATAACCCACCCCGTTAATGTCTCCCTGGGTGATACCGATTCTTATCTTATTTTCCATTCTTTAATCCTCAATATTATTCTGTACCTGTTGGCTGGGGAACTTCAACGTATAGAGTGAAGCTTCCATCATACGCACCAGATTACGCTTCAACTTATCCGGTGAGTAAACAAATATCTCTACAGTAACCACGCGGTTATTCGCCTTATCCAAACGGGTATGCGACACAAAAGGGCCACCCATAAAGTCGCCTTTCATACGCCACAGACCTCTGGCTTCAAACGCATATTCACTATGTACCGTAATCGCTTTTGTTCCTACGGACATTGTATCCGTAGCCATATACACACCATCTTTAGCTCCGGGAATATTCACTTTCATGACCGAATCACGCTTATGCAAATAGAATTCACGGGTAAATGTCCTTTTATCCGTATACGGATAGGAGTAAATCACGAAGTTCATATCCGAAGTCGCCGCATTTGTCGAAGCCCAGAAGAAATCTTCACCGGCCTTTGAGCTAACCAGATTGCCCGGCACCCAAACTTCACAATCGAACATACTGGATACTTTTGTCCTGACATAATCGCTATGGTTCTTCTCCAGCAAGCGGATCTGACGATTCATTTCGGCACGGGTAAAGAAGTCTACAATCACCTCCCTATTCTCTTCCACGAATGTTTCAAATTCTTTTTCATCCGGAGCCTGAATGGTCAATACCGTCTGCGGTTCCGCATACATATCATTGGCGTAATTGAACTTAGCCTGCGTATATATATCCTGTACATCCACGATCACGATATTGCGGATCAGCTTCAATGTCGTATCAAAATTCTGCGGAGAAGTATACATGATTTTGAATGAGCGCTCTGCTTGCGGCAAACCCGGTACATCCATTTCTAAAGCTGAATACAGGGCGCGGCCGGCGGGACGCTCCCACAATCCGAGGTCTACCACCACAATGATCTCATAAGGACGGCCACTGGACGTAGCCATGAAAGGATTTTTCTGATTCCCTTTACCACTACAAGAGGAGAAAGACAACAGCGCTATGATAGCAAAACTAAGGTATAACAAACTTCTTTTCATAATTGATGGGGATTTATATTTTCACAAATCTACGTAATCCTTATAATATATCTTCAAGCGGAGTTTACAAATTATGTTAATCCACAGTTGATTCCTGCCGCCTGACAGTTGATAACATACCGCAAGCCGCATAAATATCTTCGCCGCGGGAAGCTCTTATTGTAGTAAACAATCCATGTGAAGTCAGGTAATCGCGAAAGGTTACCATAGTCTCCATATCAGTTCCTTCAAGGTCCACACCCGGAATAGTATGGAAACGAATAAGGTTCATACGGCAATCCAGGCCTCGCAAAAGTTTCACCGCTTCTTTGGCATAGACTAACGAATCATTTACTCCCTTGAACATAATATATTCAAACGAAAGACGGCGTTGCTTGCTAAAATCGTAATGACGCAACAACTCCACGATAT
The DNA here is from genome assembly GCA_031258135.1 of Mediterranea sp. (in: CFB group bacteria). Classification (GTDB taxonomy): domain Bacteria; phylum Bacteroidota; class Bacteroidia; order Bacteroidales; family Bacteroidaceae; genus Bacteroides. The sequence goes on along the minus strand of JAIRNG010000022.1, from coordinate 50,303 downwards.
CTTTCGCCGGAAAAGCCCGCTCGGCAGGCATCAAGTCGGCACGCTGCGCTTCCAACGGGGAATGTAGGCTTATCGCCAGATGGCAATCACTCTCTTCCAGAAATCGTTGTAGCCCCTTTTTCAGTCCAATGGTGGATAAGGTGATCCGCCTGGGACTCCAGCCATATCCATAAGAAGCTGTCAGGATTTCCAGTACTTTCAACACTTCATCCGGATTATCCAATGGCTCTCCCATTCCCATGAAGACAATATTGGTCAGCCGGTCTCTTTCGGGCAGGGCATGAATCTGATTCAGGATTTCATGGGCGGTTAGATTAGCCGAGAATCCCTGCTTACCGGTCATGCAGAATTTGCAACTCATCTTGCAGCCGACCTGGGAAGATACACAAAGCGTAGCCCTGTCATTATCCGGAATATAAACCGCCTCCACGAAACAATCCCCGGCAACGCGATACAAGTATTTTATAGCACCATCCGCCGAACGCATAGCATCCACAGGCGCCGAAAAACCTGCTTCATATTCATTTTTCAGTAATTCACGATGCTTTAACGACAAATTCGTCATTTCATCAATGGAGGTCGCTTTCTTATCATAAAGCCACGAAACGATCTGCTTTGCCGTAAAGCCAGGCATACCAAGATTCTTAACTATCGTTTGTAGTCCGGAAAGCGTCATTCCTGAAAGAGGATATTTAGACATATCATATATCACTGTTTTCGGAGGGCAAAGATACATGATAAAATCCATTAATCACGCGGACGTATAAAAAAGAAGAACCACACGACCTATTTTCGCGATAACTAACATGACGACAAGTCAAATATTCATCTTTAAAACTTACAATCATGCCGCAATCTTTAATTAGACCGTTCAAATTTGAAGCATTAACCAATTTTGAAATGCTGGAATGTTCGACGCTCTTAGTCGAAAATGCACTCACCCCCGCCAAAGCGCAAGCTGTCGGGATAGGCAAACCATACGATAGTTATGTGGCGGCACATACCGCGTTTGAAAAGATATTGAAACATAACCCGACACTCGTCGATACGGAGTCGCTGACCGAAGATGTAAGCAACCTTCGTCTGCTGTTGGGGGTGCTCGACAGTAACCTGCGCGCAGCCAGAATCACAGACGATGCCGACATCGCCGAAGCCGTAAAGGTGGTAAGCAACATCGCCGAGCCTTACACTAAAATAAGGCGCACGGCAACCATGCTGGCGCTGCTGGTCGCCGCCAAAGACCTCTACCGGGCGCTCGAAACGCCTGCCGTCGCTCTCAAGGTGGACACGCTGGGACTGACCGAACAGGTGACGGTCATCAATCAGTTGGTGCAACGAAGCAATGCGCTTGTCATCGCCCGCGGTGAAGAGAAGGAGTTCCGGAAAAAACTCGGAACATCCGCCAAAGCCCGCACGGCGCTCCAGAAACAACTCCGCTTTATCTTCACGGGCGTGCTGCCGGTGATCTATCACTCCACCGACGACGACGCGGTGAAGAACAAAGTGATCATGATGCTCGACCAGATCAACGCCACGCTCGACAGCTTCCGTCACCTCACCGGCGGCGGTACGGGTAGCGGTAGCGATGATTACGGCAACTCCGATCCCGGCATCCCCGACACCGGACCCGCAGACCCACCCAACGGCGGAACCTACATCGACCCCAACGCGTGACTGACGCCGCGGATGCCGCGGCTATTTACGATTAGACGATTTACTGTTTTACGATTAGACGATTTACTGTTTTACGATTGAAGTTACTAAATAAAAAAAGTAATATCAATCGTAAAATAGTAAATCGTCTAATCGTAAATAGCCGCAAGCATCCCAACTTTCAACTTTGTATACATATCCATGCCTTAAAAAAAATATCCGGAATCTTCAAAATATATTTTGCTATATTTTGTAAATTGAAAAAAATGTACTATCATTACGCCGTTAATGAACACAAACGACAATATTCGCTTGTATTTTTAAGATTTTCCGAATGTAGGCGATAATGTCCCATCCTTTAGTAAGAATATAGTGGAAAAAGTCCGGAATTAATAACATGATAGCAAAGACCCTGCAAACCCTGTCACTCCTATTGGACGACTACCTGAAACGCGCTTTCAGACTGACGGAGAGCGTCATGTCCCTGCAGCCGGTAAACCCCGATAAATCCACCGACAATAAAATACATCTGTTTCTGGTCAATATCGAACGCGAAACCACAGGAGGCATCAGCCACAGCAGGCAAGCCGTCACGGACGGACAATATTGGAAAGGCTCGCCGGTCTGGCAGTTGAACCTCTACGTAATACTTGCCGCCGTGTTCAACGAAAAGCAATACGCAGAAGGCGTTCAACTCCTGTCGGGCGCAGTCGCCTTCCTGCAGGCGAACAACACTTTCGCCCCGTCCCGGACAAGCGTGAACATCTCTGTCGAGCCGGTCAATATACAGCCCAGCGAGTTGTCGAATCTGTGGAGCATCCTTGGCGGTCAGTACCATCCGTCCCTGCTTTGCAAGTTACGGAACATCGTGATAGACGCCGGCGAAATTAAACGGACAGGAACGGTTATCACAGGAAAAGAAACAGAAGCGAAAAGTAAACATGGGAAGAATGCAGACATATAAAACAGGACTGGACATCCATTTGAAACACGAATACTACGCCGGTGGAATCTGTCCCGTATCGCTGACGCCCGATGCACGGACCGCCCGCTGTTTTTCGCGTTTTGACATCCTGTTCCGCAACCATGCGGACGGCGCCTGCCTGATTGTGAAAGAAGATTTTCACATCAGAGACCTGACGGATGAAGAAGCGTGTTTCCGCTTCGAACTCCGTCCGCGCGACGCACAGTTCTACCATGTTACACAAACCGCCGCCGGCGATGAAACGTTTTCACTGAACGACTCATCCTCGCCCCTGGTCTGGAAAGAACTGGAAATCAGCACGGCCGGCATCGCCGCAGGAAAACAAAACGAAATAACGGTAAACATCAGGAGCGCGGAAAAGTACTACGAATACCTGTGTATCCCCCGATACAATCCCGCCGGAATCCGTCTGAAAATGACGGAAGAAAAAAACCGCACCGCTCTGACCGGCGCGGAACAGGTTTCACTGCCGGATATTCCGGTCATTTACCGTTTTGCCACCTTGGAAAAGATAAAACTAAGGCAAAACAACAACCTGCGAATGCAGTTATGGGAAGTGCGCGAAAGCGGCGAAAGGGAAATCAGCAAAACCATTCCCAATCCGCAGCCCGACCAGTTTTCCCCCATTCGCACACAGGAAACAGTCGCAAGTTTTTTTTATTTTTAAACTTTAATATAAACATTTTATGGCAGTGATGAAAACACCAGGGGTTTATATCGTTGAGAAAAACGCATTCCCCAATTCAGTAGTAGAAGTAGCAACCGCCGTTCCCGCCTTTATCGGCTACACCGAAAAAGCAGTTAACGGAAACAAGTCACTACTTAACCAGCCGTGGCGGATTACCTCCATGGCAGAGTTCCGCACCTATTTCGGAGACGCTCCCATGCCCAGGTTTACGCTGGAAGAAGCCCAGGCAGACGGTACACTCTCATTTGGAGGCAAAAGCTATGCACTTAAACGGCAAGACGCATTTACCCTCTATTACAACATGCTTCTGTTCTATGCCAACGGCGGCGGACCGTGCTACATCGTGTCCGTGGGCGACTACACAGCCGACGGAATAGACAAAGCGAAAATCGAAGCCGGCATCCTGCCGCTTGTCAAGGAGCAGGAACCAACGATGGTGGTTATCCCCGAAGCGGTAAACCTCTCCGACCCGGCCGACTGCTATGCGCTGCAACAAGCCGTGCTTAACCATTGCGGCAACGTGATGAAAAACCGCTTTGCCATATTGGACATTTACGGCGGAGACAAAGACCGCAAAGACCCCGGCGGCGATGCGGTAAACAACTTCCGCGAAGCTATCGGCAGCAACTTCCTCGACTATGGCGCAGTCTATTATCCATGGATCAACACATCCATCGTGCAGGAAAACGAAGTCAGCTTCCTTAACCTGGATATCGAGAACCTGAAAACACTGCTTGCCGCAGAACTGGACGCATCAAACATGCCGGATGCTAAAAAAACGCAGGCGAAGATTTACATCGACAGCCTCAAAGAAGGCCTGTCGTCCGTGGAACAGAACACACTGCACAAGGTGTTCTCACAAATCAGCCCGCTGTACAGGGAAATTATAAAGGAAATACGGCTGTCGCTCAACCTGCTGCCCGTCTCGGCAGCCATGGCAGGCGTTTATACGCTGGTAGACAACAGCAGGGGAGTCTGGAAAGCCCCCGCTAACGTCAGCATCGCCACGGTAACGGGTCCTGCGGTGAACATTTCGCATGAAGAACAGGAAGACCTGAACGTACCCATCAGCGGCAAATCGGTCAACGCCGTCCGTTTCTTTATAGGCGAAGGCATCAAGGTCTGGGGAGCGCGCACGCTGGACGGCAACTCTTTGGACTGGCGCTACATCAACGTTCGCCGGACAATGATTATGCTGGAAGAATCGGTAAAGAATGCAGCGAAAGCCTACGTGTTTGAACCCAATGACGGCAATACATGGGTAAACGTAAAAAGCATGATTTCCGGTTTCCTCAACGGTATATGGAAACGCGGTGGTCTGGCAGGCTCCATACCCGACGATGCATACAGCGTTTACGTCGGTTTGGGCGAGACCATGACGCCGGAAGATATTCTCGAAGGCATCATGCGCGTTACCGTACTGGTAGCCCTTGTCCGGCCTGCGGAATTTATTGAAATCACCTTCCAGCAACAAATGCAGAAAAGTTAACGGAAAAATTAAACAAATTAAAAATAAATACTAAACATTACCATTATGGCAGGAGATAAGCAAGATAACGTATGGCCATTACCGAAGTTTTACTTTTCGGTAAAAGTAGATAAAGATCTGGCGGACGCCACATTCCAGGAAGTTTCCGGTTTGGACGTGGAAGCGCAAATCATCGAGTACAGGCATGGCAACAGCCCCGAATTTTCAACAATCAAAATGCCGGGCATCAAAAAATTCGGCAACGTAACCTTGAAAAAGGGGATTTTTGCCAAGGACAACAAGTTCTGGGATTGGTTCAACAAAATAAAGATGAACACCATCGAACGGCAGTCGGTAACCATATCACTGTTGGACGAAGGCGGCAACCCTACAATGGTTTGGACGCTCAAGAACGCATGGCCTACCAAAATTACCGGCACGGATATGAAATCCGATGGTAACGAAGTAGCAGTGGAAACGCTGGAAATCGCCCACGAGGGACTAACGATTGCAAACAGCTGAAATTAAACATGAAACAATGAAGTGAGCGATGGAAAACAACCCTTGTTTTTCATTTCTCACTTCAGGTTTAAATGTCGGTTATGACGGATAATAATAAGAAGAAGAATGATGACCGGTGGCTTCCGGTTGCCTTTTACTTCCGGGTTGACGTCGGGAATGAACAGATACCCTTTAAGGAAGTTTCAGGTTTGAATGTGGAAATGGAAACCGAAGCCGTCGGCGAAGGAGGACTCAACAGCTATCAGCATCAACTCCCTAAACAAATCAAACATGGAAATTTGATGTTAAAGAGAGCGCAGCTACCGGTAAAGAGCGATTTTATCAAATGGATAAAAAGCATCATGGAAAACGACCTTTTACCACCGATAGAAACGAAAGATTTGAATATCAGCCTGTTGGATAATACCGGAAATCCCATATACACATGGCTCTGCGGAAAAGCATATCCGGTCAAATGGGATATTGATTCCCTTGATTCGGAAAAGAACAGCGTGCTGGTTGAAACGCTGGAGTTTGCATATTCATATTTAAAAAGACATTAAAATGGCTATCGTAATCAAGGAAATACAGGTCAGGACAACGGTGGAACGTTCAGACCGGCAGGCGGAAATACCGGAAGAAGTTTTGCAGAAACTCAGGCGGAGTATTCTCAACGAGATAAACGATTCCATAAGGAAACAGGTAACAAACAGGAAAGAGAGGTAAAAAATGACGGACAGCAAATTGATAAAGATGAAAATCATCGGGTACAGCGATGAAAAATATACTCAGAAACATGGGGAAATGGACTTGCAGATAAATCCGGATTCATTGAAACATTCACAGACAATAAAGTATGTGAAAGACAAAAGAGAGGGCGTTTCTGCGTCGGACCGGAAATTCAATGCGTATGGAGACTCCACCCTGGCTTTCGAAACCCTCTTTGACGGTACCGGATTGATCGACCTGAAAGAAAAAAGCGTATCCGGCGCCATCAATTATCTGGAAAACGTTGTCGGTTACAATGGAAATTCACACGAAACCCATTACCTGCACATCATTTGGGGAAACTTCAGCTTTAAGGGCAGGCTCTCTTCATCCTCCTACGATTACACGCTGTTTACACCGGGAGGTTCTCCTTTGCGGGTAAAAGTATCCATGAACATTACCGGTTCCATGGATAAAACAACCGAAGCGAAACAAGCCAACCGCAATTCTCCCGACATGACCCACATCATTACCCTCAAAGCAGGCGAAAACATCGCGTGGTGGTGCAACAGCATTTACGGCGACGCCTCCTACTGTACGGACGTCGCCCGCTACAACCGCCTGACCGGTTTCAGGAACGTTCCGCCGGGCACGCAACTCGTATTCCCGCCACTCATCCGCCACTCATAAGTAAAATTATGGCCGATTCACCCGATAAAAATTCCGACGGCGTCGTTCGCGTTTCCGTTTTCAGCGATGGCAAGGCAATCAAAACCGGCGTGTTCGGTTTGATCTCCGCCAACGTGTTCAAGGGCGTAAACCGGATAGGCAGAGCCACGCTGGTCTTCGCCGCAGGCGATATGCCCCGGAATGTCGTACCCGAAAGCGACGACGAAACGTTTGCCCCCGGTAAAGCCATCCGCATCGAAGCCGGTTACGGCAATGACGAAAGTCCCATTTTTGAGGGCATTGTTGTTAGCCACAACTTTGTTGTATCGGAAGGGAACAACGCCGCCTTGCAAATCGAGTGCCGCGACTATGCTTTCCCCACAACGTTGGCGCGTAAAAATGCCGTTTTCGAGAAGAAAAAAGACAGCGACGCCATCAGGCAGATTCTGAGCGGCTATTCGCCCATGTCCGCCTCGGTCGATGCGACCTCTGCCACATACAACGAACTGGTGCAATATTACGCCACCGACTGGGATTTCATACTCTCCCGCGCCGACGCCAACGGACTGGTCATCGTTACTGAAGGCAAAAATATCCATGTGAAAAAGCCCGGAGTAAGCGCAGCGGCAAAGCTGAAAGTAACTTACGGCAATGACCTGATAACCTTTCGCGGCGAACTTTCCGCTTCTGACCGGCAGGGCGATATAGACGCCTTTGCCTGGAATCCCAAAGAACAGAAAATTGTCAGAGCGTCGGGTAAAACTCCTTCCCTCAATAAACAGGGAACAGCAACACCCGCAAAGTTGGCAAAAGCCACAGGCGTGGAAAAATATATCCTGCAAACCACCTGCGCCGAAGAAAGCGCCTTGCAGGCATGGGCTGATTCGCAACGCCTGAAAGCCGGACTGTCGCAAATACAGGGCTACTGCAAGTTTCAGGGCTCTGCCAAAGCCCTGCACGGCACAACGCTGGAACTCGCCGGACTGGGCGTCCGCTTCAATGGGACGGCATACGTCGGTTACGTAGAGCATGAAATCAAAGAAGGGATGTGGACAACTACCGCAGGGCTCGGCTTGCCCGGTACGGATATTACCGATAACCCGGACGTAACGGCGCCGCCCGCTTCGGGTTTCCTGCCCGGTATCGGGGGACTGCACATCGGTAAAGTGGTAAAACTGGACGGCGACCCGACCGGCGAAAGCAAAATACAAGTGGAAATACCCTTGCTCAACGGTACGAACAATAAAGTCTGGGCGCGGTTGAGCGCCTTTTGGGCAAGCAACGGTTACGGCGCTTTCTCCATCCCCGATGCCGGAGACGAAGTGATATTGGGCTTTTTCAACAACGACCCCTGCCACGCCGTCATTCTGGGAAGCCTGTACAGCAGCAAACAGAAGTCGCCCTGCGAACTGAAAAAGGAAAACGACATTCACTCCATACTCACCAAATCAAAGATGAAGGTGGAATTTGACGACAAAGATAAAGTCATTACGATAGAAACGCCGGGGAAAAACATCGTGAAAATAAGCGATAAGGACAAAAGTATTTCCCTGACCGACCAAAACAAGAATAAAATTGTGATGAACAGCAGCGGGATTACCATCGAATCGGCAAAAGACCTGATACTAAAAGCTAAAATGAATGTGAAGACGGAGGCCGGCGCCAATTTAGATGCACAAGCCAAATCCAACCTCACGCTGAAAGGCTTGAAGATAGAAGCCGCCGCCAATACCGAGTTGACGGTCAAGGGAAATGCCAAAGCGGAAATTTCCGCCGCAGGGCAAACGATAGTAAAAGGTGCAATGGTGATGATTAATTAACGATTAATAATTTAGAAAAGATGCCGTTAGCAGCAAGAATAACAGATATGCATGTGTGTCCGATGCAGACACCGGCTTTTCCGGTTCCCATTCCGCACGTAGGAGGTCCGGTAATCGGCCCCGGAGCGCCGGCCGTGCTGATAGGCGGATTACCCGCCGCAGTAATGGGTGATTCCTGCGTTTGTGTAGGACCGCCGGACACGATTCTGAAAGGCTCCGCAACAGTAATGATTGGAGGTAAACCCGCAGCCCGCATGGGCGATACCTGCGCCCACGGAGGCAGTATCGTCTTGGGTTGCCCAACGGTAATGATAGGCGGATGAACGATTATTTGGGAACAGGTTGGGCGTTTCCGCCGGCATTTGTCAAAGGACACGGCGCACGCATGGTCAGCAAGGATGAGGACGTTCGGCAAAGTCTGGAAATACTGTTTTCCACCGTGCCGGGCGAACGGATTTTCAATTTCAACTACGGCTGCAATATCCGCCAGTGGGTGTTTGAAGAGATGAACCTGTCCGTAAAAACGCTGATAATCGACGCTATCAAACATGCTATACTCTATTTCGAGCCGCGTATCGACATAGAAAGAATCGACGTAGAAGTCAAAGACCAGCAGGAAGGCGTCCTGTGGCTCAACATCGATTACCGGATACGGCAAACCAATTCGCGCAGCAATATGGTTTATCCGTTTTATTTTATGGAAGGAACAAATATATGAACTGAGAACCGGAAGTTAATACCTGAAAGTTATAAGATAAGGATTAAACGTTGAGAATGGATGGATTGAATCAGGTGGAAAGAATGAAACGTATCAGTGAAGCGGGAAAGTTCGCCGCCATTGATAACGGCATAGAATCGCTTTTGCGGCAGGCACAGGCGGTTGCTGGCTTCATCCGTTACTATAACCCGAAAGGAGAAATTGACGGTTATTTCGACCAATTTCTGCAAGACCTTGATGCCATCCGCAAGCAAGGCGTGGAAAACTTTGTCCCCGACGGGAACATGGAACCGGCGCAAGCCCTGCTTTTTACCTTCCTCAGGCAGCTGCACGAGATTGCGGAGCGGTTTAACCGGCGCTGGGACGATTCCGCCTTCAGGTATTGCTTTGATGTGTTAGGACTGAAACCCCTGCCGCCTGAAAAACACAAGATTTGCCTGCAATTCGCCAAAAACACCGCTGGCGCCGTCAACCTGCATAAAGGTTTGGGATTTCGCCTGAAAGCCGACCCCAATTCGCCTGTTTATCACCTGACCGATGATGTAATTGTGGAAAACGCTGCTATCGAAGACGTGCGATCCGTCTATTTCGGACGGCAGAAAAACATCTTTCCGGCGACCGGACTCGGATTCGTTACTTCGCTCCGCGTAAAAAACCTGCTAAACAGCAATATACAGGAGAATGTCCTGTTTGGAAACGGCAGTGGCGGAGAAGACGCGCATCCGTTGGGATTTATGATTGTTTCCCCTATCCTGTTGCTGCGCGAAGGGAAACGGACGGTCAGACTTGTTTTTGAGCCTGAAAACAGCAGTGATACGAAAAATTATCTGAATGAAATTGTCCGGCGACTTTCGGTAGCGAACAGTTGTTCAATGGAAACATCCGAATATCTGCTCTTTCATCGAATTTTCTATATTCGCTTCAGTACGGCTGACGGCTGGGAAGTGGTAGAAAATTATACGGTAAAAAGGGAAAACGCATGCCTGTCACTGAAGTTCACTTTACCGGAAGAGTTTCCCTCAACCGCCGCCTGCAACGAAGAAACACATCAATTCCGGTCTGATATCCCTGCGCTCATGGTTTATCTGAATTTTGATGCGTGGTTATATCCCTACTCATGGCTGAAACAGTTCCCGATAAAAAAAATCCGCATCACAACCGCCGTGAAAGGCGTTAATGACGTGATCGTATATAACGATCTGGGGAAAATAGACTGCTCCAAACCCTTTGTCCCTTTCGGCGTCAACACCGAAAAAGGAGCGTGGATGGCGGTTGGAAATTACGAAATGGCTATCAAAAATACGCAGTCGCTCGACGTTCATATCCAGTGGGGACAATTGCCCGCCCACGCACAGGGCTTGAAAGGACATTACGCCGGATACGGCGGAGAGATAGACAACACTTCGTTCCGCGTTAAGGCAAGATATTTGTCCGACTACCAATGGAAAGACTGCGGGGAATATCCGCTTTTCGGAACGGTCCCCGATGCTTCATTGACGACGGAAACTACGTTTCAGGGAATAAATCTGAAAAAGATGCCCGCAGTGCGCCTGCCGGAAGAACAATACGAATACACGATACATGCCAAAACAGGTTTTGCCGGTTTTATCCTGACTTCACCCGATATCGGTTTTGGAGAGAAACGTTACCGGACGCTTTTTTCAGACCATATAGTAAGTAAAACCCTTGCTAAAAAGATTCCATTTTTTAAAAAGGAAAAACCGGAGCCGGGCGCTCCCATTTCCCCCCTGATCGAGCGCATTACAATTAATTATATTGCCGAAGAAACGATTGACATGCAACGCCGTTCTTCCGGTCAGACGACTTTCTGTCATATCTCGCCTTTCGGCAACCGGCAGGTCTATCCTGCGACGGACAACCAGGTGATTACGCCCGTCTACGCCACGGGAGTTGACGCCAGCCTGCTGATTCTGCTTTCCGGAGTAAAGAAAGGCGGCGTGTTGAGCCTGTACTTCGATTTCAACCGCTACAACAGGGAAATCACTTCGGAACAGACTCCGCAAGTGAAATGGTATCTCGGCAACGGTTACCTGTGGGAAACCATCCCGGATGGCTGCATAACGGAAGACAAAACAGCCAGTTTTCTGATGGACGGTTTCGTGAAAATCTGCCTGCCCGATACTATTGGTGACAACCTGTTTGATGAAAAAGGCAGGATATGGCTATGCGTCGGCGTTGAAAAGAACGAAGGAGTGATACCGTCCATCCGGAAAATATACTTGAATACCGGCGAAGCGGAAACGGAATACAGCTCTGCCGGACAGTTCGGGCAGCTATCCGGCAGGGAATGGGAACCGGAAGAATCCGTCGCTGCCCTGACCGGCTGCGTGTCTGTCGCATCCTATCACGGACGAAACGACGAAAGCCGCGAAGAACGCCTCCTGCGCCTGTCGGAATACGCAAGTCACCGTGGGAAAGCCGTTACTGCCCGCGACTACGAGCGGATGACCCTGCAAGCCTTTTCGAATATTGCAAAGGTAAAATGCCTCATGATGGATAAAAATACGATTATGCTGGCGGTTATTCCCCAAAGGAGCGGCCACTCAGGAGCGGAGCAACGGGAACCGATGGCCAGTTCGCGGCTGCTGCTGAAAATTGAACAGTATTTTACGGGACGCACTCCGGCGCAAGTACATTTTGTTAATGCCGTCAATCCGCTTTACGAAAAAGTGATGGTACGTTGCCGCGTAAGTTTCAAAAAACATTATTCATCGGAGCTTTACCGCACCTGCCTGACGGATTTGCTGGATGACCGGATAGCCCCATGGCAAAAGACATTCGGTTTGCCCTCTTTCGGTTCTTTTCTGGATATGGAAGCTATCCGGCAAGCCATTTTGCAGGAGGAATATATTGATGACATGCAACATCTTTCGCTTGTCGTTATCAGCGAATACAGCGAAAACAACTATATGCTCTACGAATACGGCAGGAATCACAGCCGCGTGTCGCCTTCCACGCCGTGTTCCGTTTTTGTTCCGGCGAGGGAACACTTGATTGAGGCTGATGATACCACCGGTTTCGGGATCAGCGAGATGGTAATTGACGAATCGCTTATAATAAGTTAAGGTTATGGCAAGAAGAAACAGGCAGACATTGAAAGAAAGCTTCCGGAAAGGGAAAAAGCCGGACGAGCAGGATTTTGGACACTTGATTGACTCGACCCTCAACATTCTTGACGACGGTTTTTCCAAAAATCCCGAAACCGGCATGGGGCTGGCTCCGTTGTTGGAAAAGGGAACGGTTTTGTCTGTGTTTAAGGAAATGAGCGACGCCAAACCACAGTGGGAGTTTGCCATCAATCAGGAAAACAGCCTCGAAATACGCCGTTTTGAAGAAACAGGCAGCGTTCCCCTGCTGACCTTAAAGACAGACGGTTCCGTCGGAATAACCGAAAAAGGGAAAGAAGCCGTTTTCGGAGGAACGGTCAGAATGGAAGCCCGCGAAGGATCGCTGTACAGGGGTAAAGCGCCCGCCGATGGATACTGGCACGACATCACCGACGAACTGGATGGTTGCCGGGTTTTAGAGATTACGGCTGTAGTGGGGAAAAAACATTCGGGTAAACATGCCGTCCTGACGGCTACTGCCACCGCCTGTTTCGGTCATCACTCAAAAATACGGAAAACGGATTCGTATTTCGGACTTTACGGAAATAAAATCCGAATCCGGTGGAAAAAGACGAAAGGCGGATACAGTGCAAAACTGCAACTAAAAACAATTTTCAAATACGACGATACGGATATTCATTATCATATAACATCGCTTTGGAATGATACAACGCCACGATAAGGAAGACAACCCATACGCAAGACTGTATGTGCAAGCCATGGAAATGATTCAGGAACTGAGTGGAAACCGCTGGACGGATTTCAACGCTCACGATCCCGGCGTAACCATTCTGGAAGCGGTGCATTACGCGCTTCTGGATTTACAGTTGGCTTTGGAACAGCCTTTCGAATCGTTCCTGACGGAAAACGGTAAACTGTGCTATGGCAAATTCGGATTGTTTCCGGCAAAGGAACTGACCGCACCGAGTCTTGTTACGCCTGCCGATTACGAGCAATCCATCCGGACGGGAGTAAAGGGCGTAAAACGTTGCCGCGTAAGCCTTGCGCCCGACTGCCGCTACCGGATAGAAATAGAACCGGAAAGAAATGCAGACAGAGGATTATTGGAAAAACAGATAAACGAATACTATCATGCCCGCCGCAATTTTTGCGAAACATTGGGCGAAACGGTTTTTAAAAAGATAGACGGCGACGGGGAAGATAATGATAACATTTCCCCCATTGCGCCCGAATTTGCAGCGAGAAACACAGCAAGCAAACATTCAGAGGTTTCCACGCAAGCCTACTATTCTTTTCAGAACCATTTTCCCGACACCTACGGCATAAACGAAAAAGGCGTTCCGGCCGGCGCTACACCCGAACGGAAAGCCCTGATACGGCAACTGAAAGCCTATCTGCTGATTTTCGACTTCATAATGTCAAACGTTCTGCATCAAAGCCGGACAGTAGCCCGCCTGATGGACTTATCGGAACGCACGCCTCCGCCCTACCTCCCCGACTTTATGATAGACGACATGGAAAACCTGATTGATGAGGCGCGTTTTGCAGAAAACGGCCTTTTGGATGTGGAAAACCGGCATAGACAAAAGTCCCTGTGGATCGGCCTGCTCTACGCGATGTACGGCGAAGACGCCGAAACATTTTTTGCCGACGAAAGCACATTGACGGTACAAAACGAAAAACGCGCCCGCCTGATCTGCCGCATCCCGAAATGGAACGCGCACCGTTTCCGCTCGTTCAACATCCTGCAAACCGGCAGGCACAACACGCCGCCTGTCGAACAGTTGGCCGCTGCCGTTTTCGGACAAACGGCAGTAAGGGTCTACTGGGTGGAACACATCTTGTTGGATGATAGCACCGACGATTGCAACAGGCTGACAGTGGCGATATATTCAACGGCTGACGACAACAGCCGGAAACAGTACGAATTGTTTTTGAGAGCGAGGCTTCCCGTACATGTAGACGTCCGTTTCCTGTGGTTGAGCGCGGAGCGGCACAACGTTTTTTGGCAACGGTATGCCGCCTGGAGGCAATCCCTGTCCGAACAGAACAGGCCATGGATGGCGGCCTGCGCCGACAAGTTGAGGGAAGAATTAAAAAAAGAACGATGAACAACCGGAAAATAAATACCCCAAATAAAAACCATAATGAAAGTAACCGTACAACAACGCAAAACAGTCTCCCGCGCAATGGACTCCGATCCGCGGGCGGCAAAGCAGGCGCCGGCAAGCGTAATCTTGCAGCGGTACCTGAACAAAACAGTACAAAAAGAGGCCATGCCGGATGAAGACGAGCTGCTGCAGGGCAAGTTCTCCGATACGGCGCAAATGGCAAGTTTGGATGAAGACGAACTACCGCTACAAGCCAAAAGCGAAAACAAAACCGGCTTGCCCGACCACCTGAAATCCGGCATCGAAAACCTTTCCGGCCTCAGCATGGACGATGTGCGGGTGCATTACAACTCTCCCCAACCCGCACAGTTGCAAGCCCTCGCCTATACGCAAGGCACGGATATTCACGTGGCGCCCGGTCAGGAGAAGCATCTTGGGCACGAGGCCTGGCATGTGGTGCAACAGATGCAGGGGCGGGTACAGCCGACGATGCAGTTGCAGGGAGTGAATGTGAATGATAATGAAGGACTGGAACACGAGGCGGACAGGATGGGAGAAAAGGCCGTGCAGAAGAAAGTCAACATATAGAGAAAAAGCCATTAAATGGCTGAACAGGTGTTTTAGTCTACCGGTAAACCTTTTAAATCTCCGATTAAGTAGAGACGCAAAATTTTGCGTCTCTACCTGTTTATCATCCGTGTGATCCGTGAAATCCGTGTCCTTAAGATTATATTCAGACACGGATTTCACGGATTGCACGGATTTTTTTCTTCCCGACGCCGTCGGCGGGCCGTCACATACATGTTTTTGCTCCATGTAGTTGACGACGAGCCAACACATAGATGTTTTTGCTCCATGTAGTTGACGACGAGCCAACACATAGATGTTTTTGCTCCATGTAGTTGACGGCGAGCAAAAACATCTATGTTTTTGCTCCATGTGGTTGACGACGCGCAAAAACATCTATGTTTTTGCTCCATGTAGTTGACGACGCGTAAAAACATCTATGTTTTTGCTCCATGTAGTTGACGACGCGCAAAAACATCTATGTTTTTGTTCCATGTAGTTGACGACGGGCCAACACATAGATGTTTTTGCTCCATGTCATTGACGACGGGCCAACACATACATGGACGCCTGCAACTCGCACGTTTGTATAATTTAACTATCTTTTTTGGAAAAAAGAACCGGATATGGGAAAAGAGTCGTATCTTCATAACGTGAACAAAACATTAGTCTTTGAATATTAATCTTTTAAACGTTACAAGTCATGTTAAAAGCCTTGGTCCGTGCATTTAAATTTGAAGATTCATGGCGATAACTACGGCGATTACTTTTTATTAAACCGGAAATATGAACAGCATCGAGTGTCTGAAGTTTGATTTCAGGATGGAAAACGAAGCCTTCGCCCGTGCGCTTTACAGCCGTTGGGACAATTTCTTCGCCCGGAACGTTGAGCGCATTGCCGACGCCGTCCTGTCCAAATACGACACGCCCTCCGAAACACTCGAAATAAACACCTTACAACTGGATTTGGGAACACTCGGCGAAGCCGGTTTCGACCGGCAGTTTCCGCTCCGCTTCCGGACGCAGTTGGAAGAAGCCTTGCTGCAATGTATCCACCGGGAGCGGCAAACAGGCGATCCGGCGCAGATAAAAAGAATCCCCGCACAAGCCCACGATTTTGAGACACTCTCCTACTTCCTTCTGCACGGAACGCTGCCATGGACGGCTTCCGGCAAACAGCGCGACATTCGCCGCCTTTTTGCCGGAGTGTTGCGCCGGAACGGCAGGCAACTCTTGCAATTCCTGCGAACCTACGGACACTACACCTCATTGCAGGAAAGACTTGTCTATCAACTGGACGATGCGGAGCTGGAAAAAGGCGTATCCCTTTTGTCACCCGGATCGGGCGGTTTCATCTGCTCGTACGTCCGCCTGTTGCGCGCCAGATACAGCGAAACGGCGCAACCCGCAGGCATCCGCGAAAGCGATCACCGCCATACGGTCTGGTTAGTCGTTTACGCCTATTTGCTCAACAATCGCGGTTCATATTTCAACAGGAAAAATTTCGTCGCCCAGACCATAACGGGTTTGGCGGCAAAATACAATTCGGGCTACGGACAACTATTGAAACTGATTACAAGCGAACTGAAACAATTTACCCTGTCGCTGACCATTCCGTCCGAACTGTTCGTTATTCTCCTTAACCTGCAAAGGGAACTGTCGGAAAAAGAGTGGAACACCAATTCGGCAGACGCCGCCAGATTCTATAAAATCATCCGTTCCGTGCTGAAGAACAACACCGCCGGAGAAATATCGCCCGACAGCCGCGAAGCATTGATCGCGATACTGTCCGGGGTCGATTCCTGCCGCTTGTTCCTGCAACAGATGCGCGAAAAGGAAATTATCGGCTTAACGCCGGTCGTCATACCGGCAGAAAGCGGATTTGTAACGGAAACAGCGAGATCGCTCGACGAACAGAAAGAAAAAGGCGCATTGCAGGGCAAGGCGGGTGGCGAGTTCCGCCTGCTCAAATGGCAGATCATTTTTCCTGTCCTTTTTGAAAACGGCGGTGCGGGATTTAACCGCAAATACTTCGTGGAAAGGGTGCTGCGGAAGGTAAGCGCCCACTACAACATTGAAATGGCGCTATTGCTCGATTATTTTCTCACAAACCCCGGATCATTGGAACGGCTGGACAAGGAGTTGCTGCGGATTTTCAGGGAATTGGCGCTATCATCCCCAACTCCTTCATATTCCGTGAAGACTTCAAGGACTTTAAAGTCTTTAAAGTCTTTCAGAGCCTTAAAGTCCTTTCCCGAGAACGACCGCTACGCCTTTCTCAACCACCGCTTTCCCGAAGAAAACCCGTTCATCGCCGCCTACGTCCGGAGCCTGGATATGCTGCAGGAAACCAACCGTTTGCAGGGGAAAGCCGGCGGGGAGTTCCGCGATGTCAAATGGCGGTTTGTATTCACCGTATTGGACGAAATGGCGGAACACCGTTTCAGCCGGAAATATTTTGTAAGCGGCGTGTTGCGCGGACTGTCCGCCCATTACAACCTTTCCTTTTTGGATTTACTGCTTTATTTCCAACCGGAGGAAATGAAAAACAGGCGCCTGCCTTTCCAACTGCAACAGATCCTTGCCGGTCTGCTTCACGAAGAAAACACCCGCCGCGGCGCGGTCAAACAACCGGACATTCTCTCGCCCGAAGACAGGCTGCTTGTCCGGACCTGCTCCGAAAGCATGGACGTTTACCGTGACAAGGGCAACCTGCAAGGCAAGGTTTCCGGCAATTTCGAGGAGATCAAGCGGAAATTCATCTTTGAAGTTTTACTTGAATTTCAACATGTCGCTTTCAATAAAAAACAGTTTGTCGGCCATACACTCCGGCGGATAGCCTCGCATTACAACCTTTCGTTTATCGAATTACTGGATTATTTTTATGTGGCTGTCGATTTTCCCGCCGCGCAGGAGTTAAGGAAAACCATCGGCGAAATCAGGACGGAAGAACGGAAAGACACTCATACAGGCGGCAGGAAAACCGGTGAAGACAAAGCGGAAACAGGCAGGGAAACCGAAAAGCCGGCCGGTACGTTTATCGGCAATGCCGGTATTACGCTGCTTTCACCTTACCTGCCCCGCCTGTTTTCAATACTGGAACTGACGGAAAACAACCGGTTCAAAGACCGCGACGCCCAAATCCGGGCCATGTTTCTGATACAGTACGTCCTGTCCGGACAGGCGGATCGTGAATATCCCGAATACGAAATGACCCTGAACAAACTGCTGACCGGATTTGAAACAGGCATTCCCATCCCTCGCCGCATTGAATTGACGGAACAGGAAACGGAAACGGTAAATTCAATGCTTCAGGGCATATTGCAACATTGGGAAAAACTGAAAAACACCTCCCCCGCCGGATTTCGCGAAGGCTTTTTGCAGCGGAACGGAAAATCGGAAGAAAAAGAAGATTTTTACCAGCTGACAGTAGAAGAAAGGACTTACGACATACTTCTCGACAGTTGCCCGTGGAATTTCAGAACCATAAAATACGGTTGGATGAAGAAAACAATGAACGTTAAATGGAGATAGGGAATACGTATGGATCACGGAGAAAATTGGAAGATGTATATAGAGTGGTTTTGGAAGCTCCTTGAAATGGCTTTACAACGGTATTTTCAACCGGATGACGCAACTCCGCTCGAACGGATAGCGCCGCCGGATTTAAAACCGTTAGCCGGTTTGGTGCAGGCGGAAACGCTCTCGACAGAGGAGGCGGTCGTATGGCTGCTTGCCCTGATGCCGCACCTGTCACCACAGACGCTCGATATTCTCTTTGTGCAAAACAAAGAGTTAGACCGTCCGTATACCGAATTTGGGGGCTGGAAAGGTATGTCACATTCCGGATTCCTGCCTACCGGACAGACCGCCGCATTCCTTTTGAAACAGTTGGGCATGGAAATCCCCAACCTGCCCCTGGAAGGACAGGGCGAAAACGAACCGTTATTAAGCGGGAAACTGATCGTACCGGAAGAAGTTCTATCCCGCATAAACGGCAAACAATACGAGCCGGAATACAGCGCAGGCTTCCCTGCCAAACGGATTACCACGCCTTTGGAATGGCCGGATCTGGTTTTGCCCTATAACCTGAACGAAGAAATAAACGATGTTGTCCGGTGGATACGCCATCAGAAGGAAATCCGTGAACGATGGCGGTTGGACCGCATCGTCAAACCGGGTTACCGCTGCCTGTTTTACGGTCCGCCGGGTACGGGGAAAACGCTTACGGCAACCCTGATCGGTAAACAAAATGCAATGGACGTTTACCGCGTGGACCTGTCAATGATTGTATCCAAATACATCGGCGAAACGGAGAAAAACCTCGCCAAAATTTTCGATAAGGCGGTACACCGGAACTGGATTCTGTTTTTTGACGAAGCCGACGCCCTGTTCGGACGCCGTACCGAAACACAGTCGTCCAACGACCGCCATGCCAATCAGGAAGTTGCCTACCTGTTGCAACGCATTGAGGATTTTGCAGGCATAGTTATCCTGGCGACTAACCTGAAGGAAAACATCGACGAGGCATTTTCCCGCCGTTTCCAGTCGGTGCTCTTTTTCCCTACGCCCGACGAGCGGCTGCGCTATCGGCTATGGCAAAAAATGCTGCCCGGAGAATGGTTGCCTGACGATAGCGAAACACTTCTGAACAAGGCGTCGGAATATATTTTATCCGGTGGCAGCATCGTCAATGTGATTCAGCGGTGTGCCATCCGGCTGTATGGCGAAAGCCGGGCGACGCTTACGCCCGAATTGTTGAAACAGGCTATTGCGCAGGAACAGTTTAAAGAAGGAAAACTAATTAACGGTTAAGATATGAAAAACTCAGGGATATTACACAGAATAATGGCATTGGCGCTACTCGTTGTCTGTTTTCCGCTTTATTTGTCCGCACAGGATGATGAAACGGATGAAGATGAAGACGAAGATGAATACTATACATATACGCCGGATACGGTTTTCCTGCACGATACGACCTATATTTTCATATCCGATCTCAATGATATTACAGAGAAATTGGGTATAAGTTATGACAGGTACGTCCGGCGGTTTCTCCTGTATCTTAACCTCATGGACAGTACCCGCCGCTATTCGCCCGAAGAAGTGTATCTGAACTATTTTATGCCCATGTTGCGGACTGCGCCCGGTTTTTCCGAAAAGAGATGGATACGCGGTGTTTTTTCACTTTACGCATCGCCCGACACGGCCTTCATGCGCTATAATCCCGCACCCGTACCGGATACGCTTGCCCGCATAAACCGAAATGCGGATATCATGTTTGAGTGCCGCGGCGAAATGAATACGGATTTTTTCCTGAGATCGCCGGGTTTAGTCAATACCTATCTTATTCAACTCTTCAGATACATCCATCAAACCAATTCGGCGGAACAAGGGAAAATCCGCGGCGTGAACTTTTATTTTCCCGACTTCTCATTCAGGGAAAAACGTGCGATGGCGCAGTTTGCCAAATCGGTTGCTTTGGTTACGGATTTCATCTCCCTGAAAACGATAAACAGCTTGAAAGTGTATTTTTCTTTCGGCGAAAGAGGCGCATCGGAACGGGAATATCTTTCCTGCATTGCCAGTATGACCGACAGTATTTTTATTCTCGATGGCAGCGATCCCGACCGTCTGTTTGCCGGAACAACAGTCATTACAAAGAAAGATGCCGACGATTATTTTCTGTTGACCAAAGTGACAGACCAGTTTTATTTAGCGGGATTCTGTTATCCCAACGAGTTGCCGTACACTTCCCCTTATGAATTTCGTGACTCCGATATTGTTGATTTGATTAACAGCGATTATCCTGAAAATAATTGGGAAATATACGCCGCGATTTTGCTGGTAATCGTCATTCTGATCATATTGTTTTTCACGCTGTACTGGACGATTCCGGCATTTCCCTGTTACCTGAACAAGAATAGGGATTATATGATTACCCTCTTCATCGTGCTGAGTTTTGAAGTGTTCCTGCTACTGTTTTCCATGGTGGAAGCCATGTCGCGGGACAGTGTTTTCGACTTCAGCAGCAAGAACAAAAGTATTGTGTTTTTGATGCCGGTCTTGCTGGTTTTTATCCTTCCGCTACTTAAAATGGTGCGCAACAGAAAAGATATACCCTGAAACTTTAACTCCCGGCGAGCGAAGTGAACGTTAACTCCGTGACTCCGTGACTCTGTGTTTAACCCTTTTTTCTCTTCTTCCAGAGTTGCCAGGAGTTAATCACATTCTGCCAGATCACATAAAAGCCCGGGCCGACCGCCGATAAAGGATTCAGGTAGGTATGGGCCATCCAGATCGCCAGGATCGTATTCTTCTGTCCCAGAGCTTGTCCGCCACTCACGCGATCGTTATATACACTTCCCAGCGTTTTGCCCAAAAAGAATTGCAGGCAGCAGATCACAGCAGTAACAACCGCAATAAGTACTCCGATCATGATATCCTCGGCATAATTCAATAAAGAAAAAACGATCTGTGAAGTAACAACAGTCAAAGCAAAAGCCCAGAGATAGAAAGCCAGTTCGTGCAGGCTCAACAATGTATGATGGGCTTTCGGCAAAACCCGCCTCAGAAACAGGGATAGAAGAAAAGGGCAAATGAGCAACACAAAAACCTTTCCCAAAATAACGGAACAGGCAGTCCAAAAGTTCACTCCGGGGTGTGGCTCGATGAAAGGAAACAGGACGGGTACCACAACGGCGACTACTATATTAATCAATAACGTGTAGGTAGTAAGACTGGCGGCGCTTCCTCCTAACCGGGCTGTTATCACAGCCGCCGATGTCGCCGTCGGACAAATCACGCAAACCATGGCTGCCTGCGCCAGCACGACATCGACGCCATGCAACGGCAGATAAACCGCAACCGCAGTTGCCAACTGTATAACCAACAACCAAAGATGCAACGGTTTAGGCTTCAATTCCCTTAACGATATCCCGGAGAAAGTCAACAGCAACATGGCGAAAATAAGCGCCGGAGTCAGAAAAGATAGCCGGATAAACAACGGATATCCCACCGCACCCACAAGCATGGCGACAGGAAGCGCCCAGTTTTTTAAAAGTTTAAGCATGACGGTAATTACAATTTGTACATTGAAGCAGTTTGGCAAAATTACTTCGATTTGGGAAATAAGATTATCTTTGCAGCGAATTTTTAAACTAAAACATTTGTATTAATGAAAGAAAACAAATTAACTCAAAGGGACTCGATCCGTTGGAGACAGTTCAGTCGAAAAAGTTACGCTGCTTTCTCCAGTTTGAAAAAGGAAGTTCATATTGGTGTATTGGCAATTACTACATTGACCTTCACCTGCGTTGAATCCGTTTCGGCTCAAAACGAAAATCCCGCTCAACTGAGAAACTACGAACTGGAAGAGATTGAAGTAACCGGTACGCGCGTCCCGCTGACTGAAGCACAGTCAGCCAGAATGGTAACCGTAATCTCGCGTGCAGATATTCAGGCGGCGGCGGTACACAGCATTAACGACCTCCTCGAATATGCGGCAGGTGTCGACGTTCGCCAGCGGGGCGAATTTGGAACGCAGACAGACATTTCCATACGCGGAGGCACATTCGATCAGATTACCATTCTTCTCAACGGGATAAACATCAGCAATCCCCAAACAGGCCATCACTCGGCCGATTTCCCTGTTTCCATGAACGATATCGAACGGATAGAAGTGCTCGAAGGTCCGGCAGCGCGTATATTCGGTACATCGGCATTTACCGGCGCCATCAACATCGTCACGCGGAACGACAAGCAAAGCCACCTGTCAGCCGGCCTCATGGGCGGAGACTACGGTCTGTTCGGCGCCAACGCGCGGGTAAACCATACCAAAAATGCGTTCAGTAACCAGATTTCCGGAAGCCTGAACCGTTCGGACGGCGCAACGCAAAACAGTGATTTCCATACCGGACGCGCTTACTATCAAGGCGCCTACACCTCTCCGCAAGCAAATGTGCGATGGCAACTCGGATTTAGCAATCAATCTTTCGGTGCAAATACCTTTTATTCCGCCGCATACCCGGATCAGTTCGAAGAGCTTCAACGGTACATGGTTTCCGTGCAGGCAGAAACGAAAGGATGGTTGCGCTTCACTCCTACCGTTTACTGGAACCGGGCGCACGACCATTTTCAGTTGATACGTGGTACGGCTACCGGAGAGAATTTCCATCTCGTCGATGTTTATGGCGCAAACCTGAATGTACATTTCAACACAATCGCCGGAAAAACCGCTTTCGGAGCCGAATTTCGCAACGAAGGCATCCTGAGTACGAACCTGGGAAAACCGCTGGAAGAGAGTCAATATATAGATGTTCCCGGCGAAAAAGAGGTTCTATTCAATAAAAAGGATAACCGGACAAACATCAGCTATTATCTGGAACACAATATCCTGCTCAAACAAGTGACCATATCCATGGGAATCATGGCCAATATGAACACCGCGCTCGATCATAAGCTCCGGTATTATCCCGGAATAGATATTTCCTACCGACCGGCAACAACATGGAAACTGTTCGCCTCCTGGAACAAAGCGCTACGCATGCCTACCTTCACGGACCTGTACTATAAAAGTCCTACGATTCAGGGCAATATCGGACTGAAACCTGAAAAGACACAAGCGGTGAGTGCAGGCGCCAAATACCGGAACTCGTTCGTAGACGCCACTCTGAACGGTTTCTACCATAAAGGCGAGAACATGATAGACTGGGTAATGTATACGGCTGGTGACAGCTATCATTCCGCCAATTTCAGGCTGGACAATATGGGTATGGAAACCTCCGCAACCTTCCGTTTCAGGCAACCCGGAAATGAGAACTTTTTCATCGACAGGCTAACCGTTGGATACGCCTATATCTATCAGAAAAGGCGCGATGACACGGAAATATACAAATCCAACTATGCTTTGGAGTATCTGCGCCATAAGTTCGTAGCCCGTCTTAACCACCGGATATGGAATAAGTTAAATGCAAGCTGGGCTTTCCGCTGGCAAGACCGCATGGGCAGCTATGTCAACTATAATAAAGAACATCAGTCCACAGGCCAACTCGTATCCTATCCATCATTCTGTCTGCTCGATTTAAAAATATCGTGGAACGCAGACAACCATACGATCTATGCCGAAGCCGGCAATCTGCTGGACCGTAAATACTATGACCTGGGAAATATCCCCCAGCCCGGCATCTGGCTCAGGGCAGGCATAAACTATAGGATCAACTATGCCAATCGGTAATTAAGGAGTTAGCGCTTCGCGCAGGAGTTAAAGGAGTTATCAGGTACTGCGTAGGATGGTGATTGAGCTTTAACGCCTAACGGGCGAAGCGAGTAATAACTCCTTAACTCCTGATAAAAACACCGGTTGAAAGCGGAAAACTCCTCGCTCCACAAGAGTTTTCCGCTTTTTTCTCTATATTTGTGCTTTCATTCCATATCATGATATTTCGTAGACAGTACATATTATTCGCTCTTATTTGTTTCTGGTGGCCGGCATCACCCTTATGCGCCATCCATACCGCAGCCAAAGAATTTGTCGTCGTTATTGACGCCGGACACGGAGGAAATGATCCGGGCGCTATCGGAAAGATTTCCAGGGAAAAGGACATCAATCTGAAAGTAGCATTGAAATTAGGTAGCTTGATCCGAAGCAATTGCAAAGACGTCAAAGTCATATATACCCGAAACAAAGACGTATTCGTGAGCCTGAACCGCCGGGCCGAAATTGCGAACAATGCCAAAGCCGACCTCTTTATCTCTATACACACCAATGCACTGGCAAAGAACAATACGATTAAAGGAGCTTCCACCTGGACATTAGGTCTGGCCAAAACCGAAGCCAATCTGAGCGTGGCGAAACGCGAAAACTCCGTTATCCTGTATGAAGATGATTATCAGACAACGTATGCCGGATTTGACCCGAACTCTTCCGAATCCTACATCATATTTGAATTTATGCAAGACAAGTACATGTCACAAAGCGTACGCTTCGCCTCAATCGTTCAACAACATTTTAAAACCATTTGCAGACGTACCGATCGCGGAGTACACCAGGGAGGATTCCTTGTACTGAAAGCCAGCGCCATGCCCAGTGTTCTTGTTGAATTAGGATTCATCTCAACGCCGGAAGAAGAACGGTACATGAATTCGAAAGAAGGCGTCGACAACTTATCCAGAGGGATATATAGTGCATTTCTTCAATATAAAGAAGAATATCAGATCCGGTTTGCATCCGGAGAATACTCCGATTCATCGAATCAGCCGGAATCCGTTGTCGAGACCACACCTCCTGTAGTCAATCACACGCCCGTTGCTCCGAGCAAACCGGCTGAAACCAAACCAACGACCGAAGCCGGGCCAACACCCAAAACAATGAGTATCCCTCAACCTGCCGATGATAAGATCATCTTTAAAGTGCAGATACTTGCCTCCGCCAGACAATTGGGAGCAAACCATAAAGAATTCAAAGGCTTGCAAGGTGTCGATAACTATATGGAAGACGGATTATATAAATATACGTATGGCGCTTCCGAAAACTATAATGAAATGGTTCGTCTCCGCAAAAGTCTGACCGGCAAATATGTGGGCTCTTTTATTGTAGCCTTTAAGAACGGTAAGAAAATGAATATCAATGCGGCCATAGCAGAATTTAAAAAGAAAAACAACAAACAATGATAGAATCTAAATTTACCAAAGAAGTAAGAATAGGAATAGTCGGCATTGTATCCCTGTTTATACTCGTTTATGGAATGAACTATCTAAAGGGGATAAACCTGTTCAAACCCTCCAGTTATTTCTATGTCAAATATACAAATATCTATGGATTAACCGTCTCGAGCCCGGTATATGCCGACGGATACAAAATTGGTCTGGTACACGACGTTCATTACGATTATAATAATCCCGGTAATGTAGTCGTTGTAGTGGAACTCGACACCCACACCCGTATCCCCAAAGGAAGTTGGGCCGAATTGGAGACCGAAATGCTGGGAAGTGTAAAAATGAATCTTATGCTGGTCAACAACCCCAGGGAAAGTTATGCCATAGGAGATACCATCCCCGGAAAAGAAAACAAAAGCATGACGGCCGGTGTGAGCGCCCTTCTGCCGCAAGTAGAACAAATGCTTCCCAAACTGGACTCTATATTAACCTCACTCAACCGTATCCTGGGAGATGAAAATATTCCTGCAACTTTGCAGTCTATAAGAAACACGACCGCAAATCTGGAAGTATCAACTGCACAATTAAACACGTTGATGCGTCGGGATATCCCACAGTTAACAACTAAAATGAATACAATAGGGGATAATTTCATCACCATAAGCAACAAGTTGAAAAGAATCGATCTCGATGCCACTTTCAGCAAAATAGACTCTACTCTGTACAATGTAAAAATTGTTACAGAAAAATTAAACAGGAAAGATAATACGCTGGGACTGTTATTGAATGATCCCGACTTTTACAATAAGCTAAACGCTACCGCAGGTAATGCTGCAAGTCTTTTGGAAGATCTGCAAGCGCACCCGAAACGTTATGTTCATTTTTCTCTTTTTGGCAGGAAAAACAAAACAAAATAATCCCGTTATTTAGATTTTATCTAAATAGTGAGTATCCCTTTTTTCATTTTGAAAAATTCCCGCAATTTAGGCATTCCACCTAAGCTGAGCGCGTTTTTCTTCAAGATCGGCTTTTGAAAGAAACGGGTTATAAACAAGACAATATACTAAAAATCAGGGGATTAAATCAACAGAAACGTTATTCGGAGACGAGTAGTTTCGTAAATCTTATAACTCCTTGAAATTAAATACATTATTGCAGGATTGAAAAACGCAAGAAAAAAAGCATTTGTTTTATTGAAATAAGATTCTCAACTTTGCATTGTAGAAGTTTAGCTTAAATTATAATCATGTATTGATAGCCGTATGAGAGAATTTGATCATGTCGGATTATGGGAACGTTGTCTCCGAATAATTAGAGACAACGTACCGGAAACGACTTACAACACTTGGTTCATCCCAATTAAACCGTTAAAATATAAGGACAAAACGCTGACCTTGCAAGTCCCGAGTCAATTCTTTTATGAGTTTATAGAAGATAAGTTCATAGATCTGTTGCGCGCAACCTTATATAAAGAGATAGGCGAAGGAACTAAACTGATATATAATGTAATGCTCGATAGCAACTCCAAGACTTCTATAGATCTTGAAGCAAGCAACCGTCCGGTCACTCCGTCTTCCAAGACCCGCAACGGCGGCAATAAAGCTCCCAACTTATTAAAAGCTCCCGCCGTGCAAGACCTGGACTCACAATTGAATCCGGACTATACTTTTGAGAACTTCATTGAAGGCTATAGTAATAAGTTGTCAAGAAGTGTAGCGGAAGCCGTAGCGAAAAATCCGGCTAAAACGGTTTTTAATCCTCTGTTTCTTCATGGAGCGTCGGGAGTAGGTAAAACTCACCTTTCCAATGCCATAGGAAGCAAAATTAAGGAACTATATCCCGAAAAGAGGGTATTATATGTATCCGCCCATCTGTTTCAAGTACAATACACCGACTCTGTGCGCAACAACACGACCAATGATTTCATCAACTTCTATCAGACAATTGATGTTCTGATCATAGATGATATCCAGGAGTTCGCAGGGGTTACCAAAACGCAGAACACGTTCTTCCATATATTTAATCACCTGCATCAGAACGGTAAACAGTTGATCCTGACTTCCGACCGGGCGCCGGTCTTACTGCAAGGCGTGGAAGAAAGGCTACTTACCCGTTTTAAATGGGGAATGGTGGCTGAATTGGAAAAACCATCCATCGAGCTAAGAAAAGATATCCTGAATAACAAACTGCATCGTGACGGCCTGCAGTTTCCTGCTGAAGTGGTCGATTATATAGCGGAGAATGTACACGAAAGCGTGCGTGACCTGGAAGGAGTTATTATTTCCATCATGGCGCATTCCACTATATATAATAAGGATATTGATTTAGATCTGGCCCAACGTATTCTTCGCAAGATTGTACATAATGAAGTCAAAGCGATTACGATAGATTCCATTATCGATACGGTTTGCCGGCACTTTGAGATTGATACGTCGGCGATCCATACGAAATCAAGAAAAAGAGAAGTTGTTCAGGTACGGCAAATAGCAATGTACTTGGCTAAAAAACATACGGATTCTTCTTCATCCAAGATCGGACAACTCATCGGAGGCAAAGATCATGCCACCGTTTTACATGCCTGCAAGATCGTAAAGGAACTATGTGAAGTGGACAAGACATTCCGGGCAGACCTGGAAAACATAGAAACCTCCATGAAGAAAAAGAGATAAGCCCTATAAGAACTTTTGTTGTTGAAGCGCTTTCATGAAATTCTCAGAGATCGCTATGTTATCTTTCTTTGTATACCTTATATCAGTAAATACCTGCGCCAAAGTCTCTTTGACATTCTCTGTAATAAAACGCCGGTTCTCCGCCAATGATTCTTTGTACGCATAAATGCGATCTATATCTGCTGAAGTATAATCATTATAATATTCATGGTGTATGATACCATCCGGCGGAAGGCGATCCGCCTGTTCCGGCATACCATCGGGATAACCCGCCGTAATCGTCGTAGCGGGAAATACAAGCTTTGGTAATTTCAAGGTATCGATGATCATCTGAGGGTTGTATGTAGTCGTTCCCAGATAGCAAATACCAAGTCCGGCTTCTTCCGCAGCCGTACAGAATGTCTGAGCCACAATGATGGCATCCATGAAAGCATTCATGAAAGATTGGAAATTATCATATCCCGGAACAGCTTTCCGTTGCTCGCACCATTTCGTAAACCGTCCGAAATCCGCACAGAAAGTCAATACGACCGGAGCCGTTTTTATAGCCGGCTGATGATAATGGGCGGGAGCCAGCTTTTCCTTCATTTCCGGATCGCGCGTTACGACGACGCTATAAAGTTGCATATTGCCTGTTGTGGAAGCCCTGAACGAAATTTCCAGTAAATCATTCAATAACCCGGAAGAAATTTCCTTGGATAAATACTTCCGTACCGTCCGTCTGTTTTTCATTGATTCCATGCTGTCTTTTTCCTGCAAAGATAAGACAAAGAATCGTAGTTAAGTCATTGTAATCTTTAAAAACACTTTATTTAAGTTCACCATTCCGGGAAACATCACAGACGTAATTTACATATCCGGTTTTCATTTTTGGAAAACTTTTCAGTCCGCCGCAAATTGCATCTGTTTAATTATCAGCCGGTTGGAAGATTGAAACGGGAAACCTTGCATCCGTTAACGGATTTCCCTGTTTTTTTATTTTGGGAGAACGAAAAACATTTCTAACTTTGCCGGACGTTTATCAATAATAAGTATAACTTCTACAATCATTACTTATTTATTAATTATTAGTTGCAGGATAACGTGGAAAAACAAATTTATTCTTATGATGAAGCCTTTGAGGAATCTTTGCGATATTTTCAGGGTGACGAGTTAGCTGCCAGAGTTTGGGTAAACAAATATGCAGTAAAAGATTCTTTTGGAAATATATATGAAAAATCTCCGGAAGACATGCATTGGCGCATCGCCAATGAAATAGCGCGGGTAGAAGCAAAATACGCCAACCCGCTCAGTGCGAAAGAACTTTACGACCTGTTCGACCGCTTCAGGTATATTGTACCGCAGGGAAGCCCGATGACAGGCATCGGAAACGATTGCCAGATAGCCTCGCTGTCCAACTGCTTTGTTATTGGTGTGGATGGTGCGGCCGACTCATACGGCGCTATTATCAAAATAGACGAAGAGCAGGTACAATTAATGAAAAGGCGCGGCGGCGTAGGACATGACCTTTCGCACGTACGCCCCAAGGGATCGCCGGTCAAGAATTCCGCGCTGACATCCACCGGTATCGTACCGTTTATGGAACGTTACTCCAACTCTACCCGCGAAGTGGCGCAGGATGGGCGCCGCGGCGCCCTGATGCTGAGCGTATCGATCAGGCATCCTGATTCCGAATCGTTCATCGATGCGAAGATGACCGAAGGGAAAGTGACCGGCGCCAACGTTTCCGTTAAACTGGATGATGACTTCATGAAAGCAGCCATCGAAGGACAGAGTTATACCCAACAATATCCCATAGACGGAACGGATCCGCTTATATCAAAACAGATAGACGCTTCTTCTTTATGGAAAAAAATCGTGCACAACGCATGGAAGTCGGCAGAGCCGGGAGTGCTGTTCTGGGATACGATCATTCGTGAATCCGTCCCCGATTGCTACGCCGATCTGGGTTATCAGACCATATCGACAAATCCGTGTGGTGAGATTCCGTTGTGCCCGTACGATTCCTGCCGGCTGTTAGCCATCAACCTCTATTCGTACGTTGTCAACCCATTCAGGGAAAATGCTTACTTTGACTTTGATTTGTTTAAAAAGCATGTAGGATTGGCGCAACGGATCATGGACGACATCATTGACCTTGAATTGGAGAAGATCGAGCGGATCATGGAAAAGATCAATGAAGACCCGGAAGATCAGGAAGTGAAACGCACCGAGCTTATATTATGGAAAAAGATATATAAGAAGAGCGGTCAGGGAAGACGTACCGGGGTAGGCATCACGGCGGAAGGAGACATGCTTGCCGCATTGGGTCTGCGCTATGGTACCGAAGAAGCGACCGGATTTTCGGAAAAAGTACATAAAGAGATCGCTATCGGCGCATATCGTTCATCCGTAGATATGGCGAAAGAACGTGGCGCATTTGAAATCTACAATACGGAAAGAGAACAAAACAATCCGTTCATTAACCGCCTTCGTGAAGCCGATCCTCAGCTATACAGGGATATGAAGAAATACGGCAGACGCAATATTGCCTGCCTGACCATCGCGCCGACAGGAACAACCAGCCTGATGACCCAAACCACTTCCGGCATTGAACCCGTATTCCTCCCGGTATATAAGCGCAGAAGAAAGGTTAATCCGAACGATACGCAGGTACGTGTGGATTTCGTTGATGAAACCGGCGACACATTTGAAGAATACATTGTATTCCACCATAAGTTCGTTACCTGGATGGAAGCCAACGGATATGATCCGGCGAAACATTACACACAGGAAGAGATCAACGCCCTTGTTGAGAAATCACCTTATTATAAAGCGACATCTAATGATGTAGACTGGCTGATGAAGGTGAAAATGCAGGGAAGGATCCAGCAATGGGTCGACCACTCCATCAGCGTAACGATCAACCTTCCCAACGATGTCGATGAGAATCTTGTAAACCGCTTATATGTGGAAGCCTGGAAATCAGGATGTAAAGGATGTACCGTTTATCGCGACGGTTCGCGCTCCGGCGTTCTTATTGCCGCCAAGAGCGAGAAAGACAAAGATGAGCTTCCCCCATGTAAACCGCCTGCAATAGTGGAAACCCGCCCGCAAAGTCTTGATGCCGATGTGGTCCGGTTCCAGAATAACAAAGAGAAATGGGTGGCTTTCGTCGGGCTGCTCGATGGCAGGCCTTATGAAATCTTTACCGGTTTGCAGGATGATGATGAAGGTATCCTGTTGCCGAAGAGCGTCACCACGGGTAAGATCATTAAGAACATTGACGAACATGGAAACAAGAGATACGACTTCCAGTTCCAGAACAAACGCGGATACAAGACCACGATTGAAGGACTATCCGAAAAGTTCAACAAAGAATATTGGAACTATGCGAAACTGATATCGGGCGTACTCCGTTGGAGAATGCCGATTGAACAGGTCATCAAATTGGTAAGTTCGTTACAATTAGACAGTGAAAACATCAATACCTGGAAGAACGGTGTTGAACGGGCACTTAAGAAATATATTCAGGACGGAACGGAAATAAAAGGCAAGAAATGTCCGAACTGTGGAAACGAAACGCTGGTTTACCAGGAAGGATGTCTGATTTGCACCGCATGCGGAACATCCAAATGCGGATGACCGGGTGTATTCTGATCGATGAGAGAAAGGGGCTCTTCATGAACCCCTTTTTATGTTATTAAGCATGGATAGCACAAACGTTTGCATAGGATTATTTTTATTTCAAAGAACGTCCGCGGTTGCAGTCGGGTTGGAATATAATATCTTGCGTCATCCTTTGGAATTGAACTAAATTTAATATTATGATTATATCATTTCATGTTGAATACCGTACCAACTGGGGAGAAGAAGTCAGAATTCTCGGCTCCGTACCCGAATTGGGGAAGAATGATCCGGAACAAGCCGTTTCACTTCAGACGGTAGACGGGACTCACTGGTCTGTAGAAAGAGAGATACAGATTCCGGAAAACAGGATCATAGCGTATAACTACTACATCTATCGTGACGGGCAACCTGTACGTGGAGAATGGAAAAGCTTCTCCCGTCGCATCTACCTGTCCGGTAACAACAAAAAGCGGTACCGGACTTACGACTGTTGGAAGAATATTCCCGAGCAACAGCATTTTTATAGCTCAGCCTTTACCGAATCATTATTGGTACATCCCAACAAAGAAGAACCTGTAAAAGACTGCAAAAGAGGATTGATGATCAAGGCTTATGCTCCGCGCATCAGCGAAGACTATTGCCTGGCTATTTCCGGTAACCGGAAAGTCCTGGGCAATTGGGATGCCGGCAAAGCATGGCTTATGAGCGATGTCGCTTTCCCGGAGTGGCAAGCTGAATTAGATGCATCCGGATTGGAGTTCCCATTGGAATATAAGTTTGTTTTGTATAACAGGAAAACCGGTAAGCCGGAAGCATGGGAAAATAATCCTAACCGCTATGTGGCTGACCCACAGATAAAGGAAAATGAAACCTGCATCATATCCGACCGTTATGTCTACTTTGATTTGCCGGTATGGAAAGGTAGCGGGGTAGCTATCCCCATTTTTTCGTTGCGCTCGGAAAGCAGTTTCGGTATCGGTGATTTCGGTGACCTGAAGAAGATGGTCGATTGGGCCATTTGCACCAACCAGAAGTTTATCCAGATCCTGCCGGTCAACGATACCACCATTACCCATACCCGGGCAGACTCTTATCCCTACAATAGCATATCCATTTATGCGTTCCATCCGCTATATATGGACATGAGCAAAATAGGGAAACTTAAGGATAAAGGGAAAATGGCGGAATTCTCCGGTAAGCAAAAGGAATTGAACGCGCTGCCCACCGTTAATTACGAAGCTGTTGACCGGACTAAATGGGAATACTTCAAGTCAATTTTTGAACAGGAAGGAAATAAGGTGTTGGCATCAGAGACTTTCCGTCTCTTTTTCGAATCAAACAAAGAATGGCTGCAACCTTATGCGGCATTCAGCTACCTGCGCGACATCTATAAAACTGCGAACTTCCGCGAATGGCCGGAACACGCCGTATATAGCCGCAAAGAGATTGATATCCTTTGCCGGCCCGACAGTGCACATTATCCGCAAATCGCCATCTACTACTACATACAGTTCAATCTCCACTTACAGTTATTGGAGGCAACGACATACGCCCGCGAACATGGCGTGGTTCTGAAAGGAGATATTCCTATCGGTATTAGCCGGAATAGCGTGGAAGCATGGATAGAGCCCTATTATTTCAATCTTGACGGACAGGCAGGCGCTCCACCCGATGATTTCTCCGTCAACGGCCAAAACTGGGGATTCCCGACATACAATTGGGACGTGATGGAAAGAGACGGCTATAAATGGTGGATGAAACGATTCCATAAGATGTCGGAATACTTCGATGCCTACCGGATTGACCACATCCTCGGCTTCTTCCGTATCTGGCAGATTCCCATGAATGCCGTACACGGTCTGTTGGGACAGTTCGCACCTGCACTGCCTATGTCGCGTGAAGAAATCGAAAGTTACGGATTGAGTTTCCGTGAAGACTTCTTTCTGCAGCCGTATATCCACGAATCATTCCTTCAACAGATATTCGGGCCGCATACCGGATATGTAAAAGAAACATTCATCGAGACAACAGATCGCTGGGAAATATATCGTATGCGACCGGAATTTGATACGCAACGAAAAGTTGAAGCATTTTTTGCCGGAAAGAACGATAACGACAGTATATGGATCCGTGACGGACTGTATTCCTTGATCAGTGATGTCCTCTTTGTACGCGACCACAAAGATAAAGAGAAATATCACCCGCGGATCAGTGTGCAACACGATTTTATCTATCGTGCGCTATCCGGCTGGGAACAAACAACATTCAACCGGTTATATGATCAGTACTATTATCACCGCCATAACAGTTTCTGGTATCAACAGGCCATGCATAAGCTGCCTCAACTGACGCAATCTACCCGAATGTTAGTTTGCGGCGAAGACTTAGGGATGATTCCGGACAGCGTAGCTACCGCTATGAATGATTTACATATACTTAGCCTGGAAGTTCAGCGTATGCCTAAAAATTCGTCCTGCGAATTCGGTGTACTGAATGAATATCCATATCGCTCGGTTTGTACCATATCCACACACGATATGTCTACCTTACGTGGTTGGTGGGAGGAAGATTTTCAACAGACACAGCGCTACTATAACCACTGGTTAGGCCATTATGGCGCCGCTCCGGCCGTAGCGACTCCCGAATTGTGTGAGGAAGCAGTACGCAACCATCTTTACAGTAATTCAATGTTATGTATTCTCGCTCTTCAGGATTGGATGGCAATAGATGGTAAATGGAGAAATCCGAACGCACACGGAGAACGTATCAATGTTCCGGCCAATCCTAAACATTATTGGTGTTACCGGATGCACCTGACACTCGAACAACTTATGAAGGCAGACAGCCTGAATAAAAAGATCAGAAAGCTCATTAAGCAAACCGGAAGGGATCCGGAGTTCTGATTGAGAATTAAAAAAAGAAAGAATAATGGATTCCTATATTTACTTGGACAATATATCCATCTATGCCTATCACGGAGTATCTCCGCAAGAAACCAAAGTAGGCAATGTTTTCCATATTGACCTGAAACTCAAAGTTGATCTCGGACAAGCAATAGAGAGTGACGATCTGTTCCGGACTGTGAGCTACGCGGATGTGTACCGGAGCGTATCTGAGGAAATGGCCATTCAGTCCAAACTCCTGGAACACGTTGCCGGAAGGATCGTACGCAGATTATTTGCCGAATATCTCACGATCGAAGCTATTGACATTAAGCTTTCCAAACAAAATCCACCCATGGGAGCAGATATAACCTGCGCAGGGGTAGAACTGCACTGCAATAGATGACTCCTTAACTGCTGATTCGCATAAATAATCAAAGATAGTTGTTACAAAAATGTTTCATTTTAGTATAAAATCAACCTTGAAGAACACAAAAAACTGTTATTGGACATATTTTTCCGTATAGATTTATATGTTGTAAAACATATATAGTATATTTGCACAAGTAAAAAGAAAAACTAAGCGCTTAGTCCTGTTTCAACAGGTAATAGTTTTTTTAAGGTTAAAAGGTTTTTAGGTATAACAAATTTAAGTAGGTATTATTATGAAAGGTTTAGTCTTGGCAGCCATGGCAGTAATCTGTCTATCTGCAAGTAGTTTTGCAGCGGGTAAACAACCTGTCACTGCAACTACATGGGAAGGTAACATCAACATTTCCAAGTTGAGCAACTATTTGAAATTGTCTTCGGCACAGACTGAAGAAGTAGCAAACATCAGCGTGTTCTTCGACGAACAAATGGGAAGAGCGACCAGAGCTAAAAAGAATCAAGGCAAAATGCTCCAAAATGCAGTTTACGGTAACCTGAAACTGATGAAGCAGACGCTTTCTCCCGAACAGTATGCAAAGTATATAAAATTAATGAACGTAACTTTGCAGAACAGGGGCATAGAGATAAAATAAGAACATGATTGATTGATATTGATTAATAAAGAAAAAGGGTGTCACTTCATTTGAAGTGACACCTAAAAGTTGGGCGGATAAAAAGAAATATGGTTCATCCGACAAATGCATAGTTTTTCTCATGCATCGCTAAGATTTTAAGTTCAAAGAATTTTGGGTCTCTATATCCCGTAGACCTGTCTTTTCATTGTTTTTTAATGACCTGTAAATTCTGCAGGCAGCTTTTTGAATTTTGCAGGCAGCTTTTTGAATTTTGCAGGCAGCTTTTTGGATTTTGCAGGCAGCTTTTTGGATTTTGCAGGCAGCTTTTTAGATTTTGCAGGCAGCTTTTTAGATTTTGCAGGCAGCTTTTTGGGGCAAATGCAAGCAATTGTGTCTTTTCCTGTTCAATGATACGTTCCATAAAGGTGTGTCCTGACATAAATAATGCACCCAAAAAGTTTTTTATCTAACTTTTTGGGTGCATTTCATTGAAACATCCTCTTTTTCGAGAGCGGAAGACGGGGCTCAAACCCGCGACCCTCAGCTTGGAAGGCTAATGCTCTATCAACTGAGCTACTTCCGCAACATTACTATTTTGTGGGCAAAGATGGATTCGAACCACCGAAGTCGAAAGACAGCAGATTTACAGTCTGCCCCATTTGGCCACTCTGGTATTTGCCCTTTTTTAAAGCGGAACAAAGGTACGACTATTTGTTTAAGCTCCAAGCAAGATCAATCATTTTTATTGCAGTAACGGCACACTCATCGCCTTTGTTTCCCAGCTTTCCACCGCTTCTGTCTTCGGCTTGTTCCATTGTTAACGTGGTAATTAAACCATAAATGACCGGAATGTCGCCGGTCGCGTTTAGTTGGGCGATTCCCTGGGTTACGCCCATACATACATAATCAAAGTGTGGAGTATCTCCTTTAATTACGCATCCCAGAACAATTACGGCATCCAGTTCGCAGTTTTCTAACATCCGGTTGGCCCCGTATGTCAGTTCAAAACTTCCCGGAACGGCTTTTATCAGAATGTTTTCCGGTTTGGCGCCGTGTTTCTTTAACGTTTCTACTGCTCCTTGAAGGAGCTTGCCGGTGATACGGTCGTTCCATTCGGAAACGACGATACCGAACTTCATTTGCTCCGCATTGGGTACGGAGGTCAGGCTATATTCCGACAAGTTGTGATAGGCTGTTGCCATGGGAAATGATTTTTTGACGTGAAAAAAGCTATCCCGCATTGCTTACAGGATAGCTTCTTCCCGATGAGTTCAAGAATTACTTCTGAAGATTGGCTCTTTCGATATATTTATCGATGTCCATTGCCTGATAAGACTGGAAGTACTTGTCTTTGATCCTGGTATACGCTGTTACGGCATCGGCAAACTTTCCTTGTTTTTCGTAAATGTTACCGGCCTGCATCAGGAAGATTGGGCTCAACGTATTGTTGTCCGCCTGATCTGCCGCCTTAATCAGATAAGATGTCGCTTTATCCAGTTGCTCAAGTTTGGCATAGCTGTTGCCGATAGCGCCCAGAACAGAAGGGGCAACCATGATGTCATCGCCGCTGAACTTGTCTAATTCCCTGATAGCCTTTTCGTACTCGCCAAGGTTCATATAGCAAATTCCGGCATAAGCTCTTGCCAGATTCGCGGCTTTAGTGCCGCTAAATTCGCCGGCCACATGAAGGAATCCCTTATAATCGATGCTATCGCCGTTCAGGGCCATTTCAAAGGCGTCCTGTTCAAACAACTGCTGTCCTTTAAATAGGGCGATTTGCGCTTTTTCTTCCCGTGGATCGGCGTATAAGTTCTTATACATCAAAATACCGGCTACGATCAGGATGATAGCAGCGACCGCTCCGATGATTGAACTCTTATACTTAACAATGAACGCTTCCGATTGGGTAAGCGCTTCTTCCACATTTAATTCTTCTTTGTGGTTTTTCTGATTTGCCATTTTATATTGTTTCTTTAGTTCTTAAGATATGGATATTTCGGTCAGCAAAAGTAGTTGATTTATATATATAAACGAAATTTAGCGGTATCTTTTTTATGTCTGCCGTTCCTAAACCACGAAAATCTTGCTACTTTTGTACCTTAAGAATCAAGGGATTTATATGATATTAAAACGTATATCCATACTTAATTACAAGAACCTGGAGGAAGTGGACCTGAACTTCTCCGGTAAACTGAACTGTTTCTTCGGGCAAAACGGTATGGGCAAGACGAATTTGCTGGATGCCATTTACTTCCTGTCATTCTGTAAGAGTGTGGGAAATCCTGTCGATTCCCAGCATATTTGTCATGACCGGGAGTTTTTCGTGATACAGGGATTCTATGAAACGGCGGAGGGAACGCCGGAGGAAATCTACTGTGGGCTGAAACGCCGGCAGAAGAAGCAATTCAAGAGGAATAAGAAGGAGTATACCCGCTTGTCGGATCATATCGGTTTCATCCCTTTGGTCATGGTGTCACCGGAAGATTCGGAGTTGATATCGGGAGGAAGCGATGAACGCCGTAAGTTCATGGATGTTGTTATTTCCCAGTATGATAAGGAATACCTGGATGCATTGATCCGGTATAATAAGGCTTTGCAGCAACGGAATACATTGCTTAAAAGCGAATGGCCCGTTGAGGAAGAGCTGTTCCTGATTTGGGAAGAGATGATGGCGCAGACCGGTGAGATCGTATTTCGTAAGCGGGAGGCGTTCATCCGTGAGTTTATCCCCATATTCCGGAATTTCTATTCTTTTATTTCTCTGGATAAGGAACAGGCCGGGCTGACCTACGAATCGCATGCACGCCATGCATCCTTGTCGGAGGTGTTGAAGGATGGCCGTATGAAAGATAAGATACTGGGCTTTTCTTTGCATGGCATTCATAGGGATGAATTGAATATGCTGTTGGGAGACTTTCCGATCAGGAAAGAGGGTTCCCAGGGACAGAATAAAACGTATCTGGTAGCATTGAAGCTGGCGCAGTTTGATTTTCTGAAACGAACCGGCCGTGCCGTGCCATTGCTCCTGCTGGACGATATATTTGATAAATTGGACGCTTCGCGGGTGGAGCAGATCGTCAAACTGGTTGCCGGCGACGGTTTCGGGCAGATATTCATTACGGATACGAACCGTGAGCATCTGGATCGTATGCTATATGAGGCGGGGAGCGACTACAAGATGTTTAAAGTGGTACAGGGGCGGATATGCGAAACGAAAGAGGGAAGCGATGAAACGGCGTGATGCGGAACCCATAGGGCAGCTTGTCTATAAATATCTTCGCCAGGAAAGCCTGGAGGGGCCGCTGAACGAGCGGAGGCTGCTGGATTCCTGGGGTGCGCTTATGGGTGCGCCCATTGCTGCCTATACCACACAATTGTATATCCGCAACCAGACCTTATATGTTCACTTATCTTCTGCGGCGCTCCGGCAAGAGCTGCTTATGGGCAAGAGCCTGATCATCCGCAAGCTGAACGAACATGTGGGCGCAAGGGTGATTGTCAATATCGTTTTCTGTTGAAGATCACTTCATCCATCCGTATATCAAATTCTTCCGTGGGTATTTCATCCAATAACTGGAACGGGAAGCATATCCCTATTTTGTAGGCGGTAAGTTCAGGCAGCAATTTGTCATAATATCCTTTCCCACGTCCTAAGCGTGAACCGGAAGTGTCGAATGCAACCCCGGGCACAACAGCCAGGTCGATCCGGGCATAATCATGGAAAACGGCTCCCGTAGGTTCTTTTATCCCATAGGCTCCTGTGGTAAGGCCGTTGGAATCGCGGTAGGAGCGGATCGCCGGTTCATCGCCCTGTATAACGGGAAGGAGAATATGTTTCCGTTTACTCCATTTCTCAATGAAAGTATGGGTGTAAACCTCATCTTTCATTGAATGGTAGAGTAATATGGTGTTTGAGGAACGGAACACCGGATGGCTCTCCAGTGTTCCGAGGATATCCATAGACAGCGACTTAAGCGTGGCGTCGGGCAGGGATGCTTTTCTCAGGGCAATCAGTCTGCGCAGTTCTTTTTTTCTTTCCTTCATTTCTGATTCCGGTTACCGGTTCTTCAACCCACTCCTGTGCCGGGGCTTTGGGGAATGCTTCACCGTTTTCCAGGAGGTCCAGCGCCGTTTTAACGATAGCGTCACTCTTATTGAAATACTTGATGTAGCTTTCCTTGCCCATTATGTTGTAGATAATATGTCCGTAGATGTTCTTTTCCAGTAGTTTATACGACTTCCGGATAAGGATGTTTCTTCTCTTCACATCCTTGCTTTCCGCATACCTGACGAATTGTGCGATCAGTCCCTGGCGATGCAGGTGTTTCAATAATGATTCTTCGTCGTCAAAAGAGCTTAGTTTACTCCGGTTGCGATCTGTGTACTGGAATGTGAACTGATAGGTTAGCCCCTTGCTCAATACGGTGCTTAAATATGATGAAACGCCTGTTGTATCCTGCGGAACAAAGATGTCGGGCATGATGCCTCCACCTCCGTAGACCGGACGGCCAAGGCCGGTGGAATAGCGCAGGCTTTCATCCATCTTTATACTGTCCCTGGAGAAGAACTCGCCGTGTTCATAACGGGTGATCACATCCATCTCGTAGTTGCTGTCCCTGCCGTTCTGATAAGGCTTCTGGATGGAACGCCCGGATGGCGTGTAGTATCTGGCTACGGTCAGGCGAACGGCTGAGCCGTCGTTGAAATCTATCGGTTGCTGAACCAGTCCTTTACCATACGACCGGCGGCCGACGATTGTGCCGCGGTCATTGTCCTGAATGGCGCCTGCGAATATTTCGCTGGAGGAGGCCGACGCTTCATCTACCAGCACCACGACAGGCAGTTTCTGGCAGCTTCCCGTACCGTTTGCATAGTCGTCCGTGCGGGGGTAGTTGCGTCCCTGGGCGTATACGATAAGTTTTCCCTCGGGCAGGAATTCATTGACCATCCGGATAGCGGCTTCCATGTAGCCGCCGGTGTTTCCGCGCAAGTCAATGATGAGTCCCTTACAGTCTTTGTGGTTCAGGACAGCCAGTGCATTGAGCAGTTCGATGTGTGTGTTGCGCCCGAACTTGGAAATCTGGATATAGCCGAACTTATCCGTGATCATGTATGCTGCGTCTACCGTATTTTGCGGAATGTCGCCGCGCACAATTGTGAAGAAGACCGTTTCTTTTTCCGTAGCGCGTTTAACGCCCAGTTTGACTTCAGACCCTTTGGGGCCTTTAAGGGTTCTCATCGCCAATTGGCTGTTCAGCTTTTTACCGACAAAGGCGCTGTCATCGACAGATACGATACGGTCGCCCGCCATAAGCCCGACTTTTGCGGATGGGCCGCCCTCTATGACGCTGTTGATGTAGACGGTGTCATCCTGAATTGTAAATTGCACGCCGATACCACTGAAACTGCTCTCCAATTCGGAGTTAACGGTTTCCAGGTCTTTCGCCGGAATGTATATGGAATGTGGGTCAAGCTCTGCCAATATCTGCGGCATGGCTTCTTCGACCAGGCCGGCCATATTGACCGTGTCTACATATTGATCGTCTATGATGCGCAGCAGGGCGTTCAGTTTATTTGTGGAGCCGTTAATGATCCCCAACCGGTTACCGGCAAAATGCCTGGCATAGAAAGTCCCGATAAGAATCCCGGCCACTACGCTCAGTGCAATAATGACCGGCGTGAAACGAAATGATTTCTTTGTACTCATCTTGGTATTTACTATTAGACTATTTACTATTTGCTTTCCTGTTCGCTTATTTGGTGAGACCCATTCATATTTTCAACTCTCGACCGGGAGGTATAACACCTCGATCCCGGCGCGCTTCAATAGGTTTATTCCATCCTCAATGCGGTATTTCTCGGAATAGACGACCCGCTTGATTCCCGCCTGAATAATGAGCTTGGCACATTCTATGCAAGGAGCGGCGGTGACGTACATCGTCGCCCCGTTGCTGCTATTATTGGAACGGGCTATTTTAGTGATCGCATTGGCTTCGGCATGAAGAACATAAGGCTTGGTGATGTTGTTTTCGTCTTCACACACATTTTCAAATCCGGAAGGCGTACCGTTATAACCGTCGGATATAATCATCTTATCCTTAACGATAAGCGCCCCTACCTTGCGGCGTTCGCAGTATGAATTACCGGCCCAGATCATGGCCATGCGGATGTATCGTTTATCCAGCTCGGTCTGTTTATGCGCTGCATCCATCCGTGTCAGTTATTGGCGTATAACAGAAGATACTTGTCGGCGCGATTCTCTTTAAAATATATCGTCAGGTTACCGGCAGTATCTCCTTCATATTTATAGGCATTGATCAGTGCATGGACGAAAACCTTGCCCAGCACATCTTCACTGTTGCCCGGAGCGGCTTGCCCGCTGATTTCAAACGCATTGTTCTTACCGTTCGCTTTCCATTTTCCGGAGATTGCCGCTCTGGCGGTACGGCCATTGTATGCGCCGATAACTTCTCCGTCAACTTCCGCACCGGTAAAGGTAATGACGAAATTTCCTTTTTCACTCAATAACTTCATGGATTCTTCCCACTGCGCCTCGTTTGAGAAATATTCGGGCGTACAATCTCCTCCTCCGCTATCGTTAATGTTAGTCAACTTCCATCTTTTACCCGTGAATATCTTTATCACATCGTCGGTCTGGCTGCATGCGCCAAGCACCGGTAACAATAACAAAGGTATGATGTGTTTGATCTTCATATATTCTTTTGTTTAGATTAATATTACGTTTAATCTTTTCATGTATAAAGATATCGTAAAGTTATTCGCTTATTTCGATAAATGACAAAATTAGCAATTTTGTTTATTAGTTTGGTCAATGAAGAGTTCTTTTTAGTGTTTATTCACCTCGGAAGGAATTTTTATCTTTAAAAAGGGGCAACCGCTTTTAGAGATAAAAACAAAACGGTCAACTGCATACAGTTTTAAGTATTAAACGCGTCAACCGACTATAGGGATAAGATAAAAAATAGTCAACCAAATTCAGGTAGAACAGTTCAACTTTCCTGTTAAACACGCCAACTTCCGTGTTAAACAAAGCAGGCGCCCGTGTTTAACAAAGCATATAGCCGTGTTTAACAGCGCAGGTGTCCGTGTTAAACAAAGCGGGTGTCCGTGTTAAACACGGAAGTTGGGTTGTTTAACAGGATTTTAGCGGGATTCAAAAAAAACGGGTGGGAAATCTGATTCCCACCCGTTTTCATTCCTGTCGGAGACAGTCTTCCGGAGAACCTTCCGGTTATGCGTTCACTTTCGCCATGTAAGCGATAAGTTCAAGAACTTTGTTTGAGTAACCCCACTCGTTGTCATACCAGGATATAACTTTAACGAATTTGGGAGTCAACTGGATACCGGCTTTTGCGTCGAAGATTGAAGTACGGGCATCACCGATGAAGTCGGAAGAAACGACTTCGTCTTCCGTGTAACCGAGGATACCTTTCAGCTCGTTTTCCGATGCGGCTTTCATAGCGGAGCAGATTTCAGCGTAAGTAGTCTCTTTGGCCAGGTTAACGGTCAGGTCAACTACAGATACATCGAGAGTAGGAATACGGAAAGACATCCCCGTCAACTTGCCGTTAAGCTGAGGAATTACTTTACCTACCGCTTTAGCGGCGCCGGTTGAAGAAGGAATGATGTTGCCGGCAGCGGCGCGGCCGCCTCTCCAGTCTTTAGCCGAAGGGCCGTCAACCGTTTTCTGGGTGGCGGTGGTGGCGTGAACCGTGGTCATCAAACCTTCGGTAATGCCGTATTTGTCGTTCAATACCTTGGCGATAGGAGCCAGACAGTTCGTGGTGCAGGAAGCGTTGGAAACGAACGGGGTGCCTTTAACGTAAGAGTCTAAGTTCACACCGCATACGAACATCGGAGTATCGTCTTTTGAAGGAGCTGACATCACCACATATTTAGCGCCGGCGTCAATGTGGGCCTGGGCTTTATCTTTTGAAAGGAAAAGGCCGGTTGATTCAACCACATATTCTGCGCCCACTTCGTTCCATTTCAGATCGGCAGGATTTCTCTCGGCGGTAACGCGGATTGCTTTACCGTTAACAACCAGTTTTCCGTCTTTAGCTTCAGCAGTTCCGTTGAAGCGGCCATGGATGGTGTCATACTTCAACATGTACACCATGTATTCCACGTCGATAAGGTCATTGATACCTACGATTTCAATGTCATTTCTTGTTTGAGCGGCACGGAATACCAGACGTCCGATACGGCCAAATCCATTAATACCTACTTTAATCATCTTTGTTTAAACTTTTAAGGGTTTATAATGTTAATTTCTTAAATATGTAGAAGCACTGCATATTCCTTTTTCAAATTGCGTTGCAAAAGTACAAAATTGTTTTTATATTCACTCTTCATTTTGCATCAAAATAAAAAAAAGATAAGTGAAAGCGCCCTGCCTTGAACGAAGTCTTGATAAAAGTTGTATTTTTGTGGGCGAATCCAAACTGATCTCCGTATTATATGCAAGAAAAAATAATCATACTCGATTTCGGCTCGCAGACCACACAGCTTATCGGGCG
The DNA here is from genome assembly GCA_031258135.1 of Mediterranea sp. (in: CFB group bacteria). Taxonomy (GTDB): domain Bacteria; phylum Bacteroidota; class Bacteroidia; order Bacteroidales; family Bacteroidaceae; genus Bacteroides. The sequence continues at coordinate 5,966 of JAIRNG010000022.1, read as the reverse complement.
TAGGGTCCGCGAACTGGATACCTACTGCGAAATAGTACCTTACAACAAGTTCCCGTTTGGGGATGAAACGGTGAAGGGGGTCATCCTTTCCGGCAGTCCGTTTTCGGTATATGATGAGAATGGGTTCAAGGTCGACCTGAGCGGGATTCGTGGGAAATATCCAATCCTGGGCATCTGTTACGGCGCCCAATATATATCCTATACCAACGGAGGTAAAGTCGAGCCGGCCGGAACCCGTGAATATGGCCGCGCCCATCTGGCGGCTTTTGAAGCCGGCAATATCCTGTTTAAAGGTGTGAGGGAAAACTCACAGGTATGGATGAGCCATGGCGATACAATCACGGCTGTTCCTGAAGATTTCAGGATCATTGCTTCAACGGATAAAGTGGCCGTCGCCGCCTATCAGATAAAGAATGAAAACGTATGGGGGGTGCAGTTCCACCCTGAAGTGTTCCACACCGAAGACGGCGCCCGGATCCTACGGAACTTTGTGGTGGATGTTTGCGGTTGCAAACAGGATTGGTCGCCTGCGTCGTTCATAGAAACGTCCGTTGCGCGGTTGAAGGAACAGCTGGGAGACGACAAAGTCGTTTTAGCCCTGAGCGGAGGGGTCGACTCCTCCGTAGTCGCCGTACTGCTGAACAGAGCCATCGGTAAGAATCTGACTTGCGTATTTGTAGATCACGGATTGTTGCGTAAGAATGAATTTCATAACGTGATGAACGATTACGAATGTCTTGGCCTTCATGTTATCGGCGTGGATGCCCGCGCTAAATTCTTCAGGGAATTGGCCGGTATTTCCGAACCGGAACAAAAGCGTAAGATCATCGGTAAGGGATTTATTGACGTATTCAATGAAGAAGCTCACAGGATTAAAGACGTGAAATGGTTGGCGCAGGGAACCATTTATCCGGATATCATTGAATCGCTTTCCATCACGGGAACCGTCATTAAAAGCCATCACAACGTGGGCGGACTGCCCGAAAAGATGAATCTCAGGCTCTGCGAGCCTTTGCGGTTGCTGTTTAAAGATGAAGTCCGCCGGGTGGGGCGCGAGTTGGGTATGCCGGAGCATTTAATTACGCGCCACCCGTTCCCCGGCCCCGGTCTGGCCGTTCGTATCTTAGGTGACATTACGCCGGAGAAAGTACGTATATTGCAGGATGCCGATGACATTTTTATTCAGGGGTTGCGCGACTGGGGGCTTTATGACAAGGTATGGCAGGCAGGCGTCATTCTGCTTCCGGTTCAGTCGGTAGGCGTTATGGGTGACGAGCGCACTTACGAAAGAGCGGTTGCCCTCCGCGCCGTTACATCTACGGATGCCATGACGGCCGACTGGGCGCATCTGCCCTACGACTTCCTGGGCAAAGTTTCCGGTGACATCATCAACAAGGTGAAAGGCGTGAACCGCGTCACTTACGACATCAGTTCCAAACCGCCCGCAACGATCGAGTGGGAATGAGAAAGCCACAACCCCATGAAGCGGTCGTATATCCTGTAACCGCCGGCTGACTTATAAATCAGCTCTTTCTCCTGCAGAGACTTCAAGGCCACATTCACACTGCTGGGCGTTTTCAGTCCATAACGCTTGACAAACTCACCGCTGTTCGGATAGGCCACAACTCCTTCCCGGGCAATAGCGCGCATCAATGCCAACTGATTGTCCGTCAGTAAAGCGATCAAGTTTTGATAAACAGGTGTGTTTTCCTCAAGCAACCGCACCAATACCGTCTCCACCTGCCGGACGCCGGTAACCGGTTCACGCTGCTCATACAGCCGGTTAAGCAAGGTCTGCACATACCAGGTATACCCCTCGAAACGCTTGTACATCCAGCTGAAAACTTCTTTTGCAAAACAGAGGCCTCCGGCCTCAAAGAATGTGAAAGCAAAACGATAATAAGGCTCCTCCCCGATTTCACGCAATGCCATTAGCTGCGTACTTTGGTAAAAGGGACGTTTGGCCGAAGTAAACATTTCCTCCATCAGATGCTGGCTGCTGCCTGCAAAAACAAAACGCACGTTCGGCAGGAACTGAATATGGGAACGGAGCAGCGCTTCCGTCCCTTTTTCCGGATAAGAAGCAATTTGTTGAAATTCATCTATAGCAAGATAACAGCGCTTGCCGGATGCCGCCATATAATCAAAAATCTCTTTCAATGTCTGTTCGGACTTATCCTGTACGACATCCAACGAGACCACAGGCGCTCCGGTTAATTCATCCACACGGATCACCGGACGGCAAGAACGGAAGAAAGCGGTCAGTTTATGAAGCACGGTTTCGCTGAGCGTCTCAAGCTGTCCGAGCACAGTTCCGGCAAGCAGACGGACAAACGACGGCAGATCGCGCGTCGCAAATATGTCCATATAGAAACAGGCAACCTCCGCTTTCTGCTGTTGCATCAGGTAGAACACATTCTTTATCAGACCCGTCTTCCCGATACGCCGGGGAGCGATCAGCGTCACGTTGCGTTCATTGTCCAATGCCGAAAGCATTTTCTTACATTCCTCTTCCCGATCGCAAAAGTAACGCGGGCTTACGTAGCCATACACTAAAAAGGGATTCTTCAGTTCCATCTCTTTTTGCTTCATCCTCATCATTCCATGTTTTACGTTACAGGTTTTACGTTACGCAAAATTCGCAATTATAGTTGGATTAAACAATATCCATTCCTCTTTTAATGCAAAAAAACAACCGATTCATATCCAAAGACAAGGTAAAGACACACGAATTACAGTTTTTTAACATCTGCGGGTAAGATTTTTAGATTTTGCAGTAGAGACGCAAAATTTTGCGTCTCTACAACCGGGCCCGGTTCGCCCTTCCGAACCCCTACAGTGTTACCCACGGGTGTACAGCATCGTGTTGCCGGTGAGTGCGAACGAATTTTGAAATCTGCAGGCAGCTTTTTGAAATCCGCAGGCAGCTTTTTGAATTCTGCAGGCAGCTTTTTAAATTCCGCAGGCAGCTTTTTAGATTTTGCAGGCAGCTTTTTTGGGGGTACGAACAAAAAAACAGCCGATTCTCACGAACCGGCTGTTCCAATCATCTATTAATGAATGGAGATGCTATTCACATCTTCATCTCTTTCGTTTATGCATTAGTGTTCACCGAACTGTTTTACAGCCACTTTATCCGTAGTTGTTTTATTGCGGAAACCGGCAAAGTAATGGGTGTAATACCGGCCTATGGTAATACCCCAATTGTCATTGTAAGCCGTGCCATTGATAAGCAAAATCCCATCACTATTCACATTTACTCCGACCACGCCGCCATTCGCTGCCGACACAGTGATCCGGTAATCTATGCGAATGTTCATCCCTTGGCTGGTATACGTAGCTTTTATAGCGGGAACAGGCTGAAAGCCGGTGCTTTCACCGAATCCTACCGGAGCGCCCAAATTGAGCCATGCACTTTTCGTTGCATCGCCTGTTGCATTTCCCACCTTTTCACCGTCGGGAATCTTCTTCGCTTTTTCATCGGCTATGGTATAAAGCGGATGCACGGTGTATTGGTACTGATATTGCAGTTTCAGCGTTGTAGGCTGTCCGTCGGTTTCGTACATCAGATTGATGAAACGTACATAGCCGAGCGTATCCGTATCGAAAGATGCGCGATCCTGCGGATAGGGAATGTCGAAGTTGCGTTCCAGCACGAGGGGAGGCTGATTATAGTCATGCACAATGACGTTCTGCTTTCCTTTTACCAGTGTCACATCCTGGTCGTAAAGCGGAGTCAACCCTGCTCCCTTATAGAATTTCAGGTTCACCTTGCCCGGTTGCGCCGTGAAGAAACGCCCCACTCCGCCGCCCGGGGAGGTATTGTAGTACGCCAGCACGTTTTTGTCGTTCGTCAGTTCCTTGTCGTCCAGTTCAATCTTGTAGATATTATTGGTGGCAACTGTTGTTATAGGCGTGTAATGCCCGATCTGGAACAAGGCCAGGTCCGAGGCCGGAATAGCGTCGTAGTCAATGTCCGTCTTTTCGCAGGAGACCAAGGTCAGTAGAGCCAAAAGGCAGACGCTTATATAAGAATAGAATCTTTTCATATTGTTCTTTCGTTTAAAATGAAACATCAGTTAGTTGGGATATTCACCCGGATAGGCAAACCAAGGGATGGAACAGTGATAGTCGGGGTCCGTGCCTTTCTTCGGCTTCAAGTTCTCCAGCGCTTCGATATTCCACATATATTCCGAGTTGTAGCGCGGACGGATGCGGTAGCAGGGCGAGCCGGCATTGTCGATGTTGAACGCAACGTTACGGAACTCGATATCTTTCGTTGCGCGAAGGTAGAAACCTTTGAACACTTTGGTCGCGTCGGTGTCACTCTTGGTGGTGATCAGGCGCGTGGCATCCCAACCGTTGTCCATCTTCGGATAGTCGCCCGTATAGACAATATCGTAGTGATACTTGCGCTGGTCTGTCCAGGCCTCGATGGCTCCAAACGGATAGAGCGCCACGAACTTCTGCAGCATAATGTGCGAAAGGGTCAGGTTGGCTTCTCCCAATCCTTCCACGTAAGGGCCGGCATAATACGCATCCGCCGCCTGGTCGTAGGCCGCTTTCGTGATCTTGTCCCCGCCGCCTATCGTACCTTTCGTACCCGGATAAAGCGGTTTCACGGTAAAGTCGAGGTCTTGGCGGACACCGTCTTTAAATGCCTTGTACGCATTGGCCTTGTCCCCCTTCTTCCAGTACGCTTCGGCTAAGCAGAACTTTATTTCGGCAGCAGTCATCAATACATAAGGAGCGTCGTCACGGAAGAGCCAGCGGCCGATGCCGTCGTTGGGCAACGTAGTGGTGGAGTTCTTCACGGTCACCGTACGTCCGTAAAGTTGCGGAGTGGTTTCGATTTCTGCCGGATTGGCGCGTGTTATATTGTTCTGTCCCCCGTAATACCTGTGTGCTTTCACGCTGTCTATATTGTCGATATAATTGTATTCGGGGTCACTTGCCGTGCTGAGTTTTACGGCTACGCGCGGGTCGTAGTGTCCCGGCACGTTTACCAGCGTATCGGTGATGTATTGCTGATCCAGCAGTTCATACTGATAGTACGGATTGACTACAGGATCCTGCTTTACGCGTTTGCTGTCCGGTCCGTATTTAGGTATGGTTCCGGTCATGAGTTGCACCATGTAGTCATTCTGGAAATAGGTCGTACCCAGATTGCCACGGTACGTGCCCCAGAAGTTGTTATACCCCGAATAGGCCACGCTGCCCGAGCCGCCCGCCACTTCCACCATAGCATCGTCGGCCGATGTTTGCAGCGCATTGCCGGCCGCTGCAATCAGCTCGTCGGCATACTTGCTTGTGAAGTCCGTCTTGTTGGTCAGCGAGGCCAGGTTGAGCACGATCACGCCGTAAGCGAATTTCTTCCATTTGGCTGCGTCACCTTTGTATATCCAGTCGTTACCGGTGAGTTTGGAACCATATACGGTCTTGTCTTCCTTTTCCAGGTATTCAATGGCTTTGTAGGCCCATGCGCGGACAGCTTCGTAGATATCCGGCTGATAGTCATAGTCGAAGCTGACCCGTTCGTTGTCGAATGCCTGCTTCAACGGCAGATCCACATAGACCTTGGTCAGGATGTCCCAACTGAATGCCTTGATGGCATAACCGATGCCTGCCAGATGCCAGTGCTCGGCCTCTTCGGCCTGCCTGATCATGTTTTCAAGGTTCATACCTTGGTTCCAGTAGACCGTACGCCAGATCAACTGACCCGTATCGTTGGAAGCGTTGGCTTTGCGCCAGAAGTGGTCGGCAAAGCCGTAACCATTCCCCGTTGTCCACATGGAGGTCATAGGCAGGAAGACATACGTCAGGTCGTATGTAATGTCCTGATAGGTATGAATGATGCCCGACAGGTAGATGTAATCTTCCACATAGTCCGGCGAGTCGATGTTGTTGTTCACGTCTAAGTAGTCGTCGCAACCGGTGTTGAAAAGCATCGGCAGGGACAGGAGCGG
>JAIRNG010000021.1 GCA_031258135.1 Mediterranea sp. (in: CFB group bacteria) | reverse complement strand
TCTTCTACGGTGATGATCTTCTTGAATTTGCGGCCTGCTTCGTGCAGCAGTTCCGTATCTAAGGGTTTGAGAAACCGCAAGTCGTAGTGGGCGACGGACAGTCCTTCTTTCTCCGCCCGGGCGATGGCGCGGGCGGCTATGTTTCCGATAGGGCCGATAGAGATTACGGCGATGTCTGCGCCGTCTTTCAGCTTCCTGCCTTTACCGGTGCTGATCTCTTCCATGGGGTTGCGCCAGTCGGTGAACATGCCTCTGCCTCTCGGATAACGAATGACAAACGGCCCTTTGCCGGGCAGTTGGGAGGTGTACATCAGGTTCCGCAACTCATGCTCGTTCATGGGCGAGGCAATCGTCAGGTTGGGAATCGGACGCAGGTATGCCAGGTCGAATATCCCGTGGTGGGTCGGCCCGTCTTCGCCGACCAATCCGGCGCGGTCAAGGCAAAGCGTCACATCCAGTCTTTGGATCGCCACATCATGGATGATGTTGTCGAACGCCCGTTGTGCAAATGACGAGTAGATGTTACAGAAGGGTTGAAGCCCGTCTTTGGCCATTCCTCCGGAGAATGTAACGGCGTGTCCTTCCGCAATGCCCACGTCGAATGTCCTGTCGGGCATCCTGTCCATCAGCATGTTCATCGAACATCCGGACGGCATGGCGGGGGTCACTCCTACGATTCTGTCGTTTTGCATCGCCAGCTCTACCAGCGTCTCGCCGAACACGTCCTGGAAGAGTGGGGGCATGCCGTTGGTGTCGGCAACGTGGCGTTTCCCCGTTTCCGGGTCGAACGTTCCCGGGGCGTGCCATAGCGTCGCTTCTCTTTCCGCCGGTTCAAAGCCTTTTCCTTTGATGGTGTGCAGGTGGAGTATTTTGGGGCCTTTGAGGTTCCTGATGTCTTTAAGTGTCCGGGCGATGTTCTTCACGTCGTGTCCGTCTATCGGGCCGAAGTAACGGATGTTCATGCCTTCGAAGATGTTTTGCTGCTGGGCTACGATTGATTTCAGGCTGTTGTTGAAACGGATCAGCGCTTTTCTGCGTTCATCGTTCAGGACGCCTGTTCTGAACAGAAGCTGTGACAGCTTGAAGCGCAACCGGTTGTAGTGGTTGGAGCTTGTCAGGTTGAACAGGTATTTCTTCATCCCTCCCACACTCCGTTCAATGGACATGTCATTATCGTTCAGGATAATAAGCATATCGTTGGGGGTGGACGACGTGTTGTTCAGTCCTTCGAACGCCAGCCCGCCGCTCATCGATCCATCGCCGATCACAACCACCACATGACGCTCTTTTTCGCCTTTACGTCCGGCGGCCACCGCCATGCCTAACCCTGCGGAGATGGAATTGGAGGCGTGCCCGCAGGTGAATGAGTCGTACTCGCTCTCTTCCGGGGACGGAAACGGACGGACGCCTTTGAATTTCCGGTTGGTGGAGAAGATGTCTTTCCTTCCGGTCAGTATCTTGTGCCCGTAAGCCTGATGTCCCACGTCCCACACGATACGGTCATACGGGGTGTTAAACACATAGTGGAGGGCGACGGTCAATTCCACCGCGCCCAGGCTTGAAGCAAAGTGCCCGGGGTTATGCGCCAGCTCTTTTATGATATCCAGCCTGAGTTCTTCGCATAGCGCCGGAAGCTGCTCTACATTCAGTTTTCGTATATCTTCCGGATAAGAGATCTGATTTAACAGGGGGTATGGTTGTTCGTCTTTCATCTTTTCTTTGCGCAATTTCTTCGCAAAAATAGTATAAATTGCCCGAAGGCAATCATTTTACCGGACGAAAAGATCAGAGGTCTCCTATCTTACCCATAAAAAGTATAGCGCCCGTACTCTTCTCTCTGATGATACAGATGAATGGGCGATCGACATGGAAAGGGATCGCCCGGTCCCCTCCTGCGGATGTCAGCTCCATCCCCACGACGGTAACGGCCGCCGCTTCCGTCCCTTCTTCATTCACTTCGACAAAGGTGTCCTGCTTAACCAAACCGATAAACAAACGGGTATCCGACATACCGCTGAAATCCGCTTCCTCACGGAACGGAACGGTCATACCCATCTCCATCAGGTCTTTCTTCAGGTCCCGGCTGTATTCCAGCCTGAACTTCGGCAACTTTATATCAATCGTGCGGGAACCCAGCTGTTGCATCCATTTCCCCCAGTTTTCAGGGGTTAACCGCTCTATTACGTTGTCGATGTCCTGATGCTCTTCCGGCAAAAGTATCACCATGCCGAACGCTTCATTCCCATAAGGGAGTTCGGCGATTTGCAGCCCTTCGTCTTCAACGTATGGCGTGTTACATTCCTGACGCATCATATCGACTTTGTTCTTTCGTCCCGGCGCCGTTGTGAAGTCGCCCGACGCGGTATTGTGTTTGTCGAACCTGCTTGTCCAGATTCCTTTGAAATACAGCGCATTGATAAGGAAGAGCCTGGCGTTGCCGCTTATTTCATCCAGAATCTTTGTTATACGCTTATTGGTCTTATCCGAACACCATTGATTAATGACGCCCGCCGCTTGCGGAGAATTGAAATCCAGGTGTCTCACTTCGGCGTCATACGCATCTTTATTCAAATCAATGAAAGGCTGTTTCACCCCGAAACCCTCCTGAATCCAAATCGAATGGGCGATGCCGAGCGTGGTGGAGCGGTCGGCGGCAAGCAAGCCTTTCACAAGAGTTTTGTAGTATTCATTCATCTCCTCCAGGGTGCAATCTTCAAAGCCAAGAACAGATTTCATCTCTTCCAGCGTACTTCCCGCCGCGCCGTTCGCGGTCATTGACAGTGCAAGCGAAGCGCTTAACGGAGAGAGAAAAACATTCTCTTTTTCCTCGTTACCGGTGACTGTTTTGAAGAAGTTGAACGCAAAGGCGTTGCCCGATGCGGTCATCTCCTGTTGGCGGGTGGTTAGCGGAATATCTTCGCGCGGATTGGGCGTTGGCGTAAGATCGTCATCCGATTGACAAGATAATAAAAGCAGGGATGTCATCCCCATACATAGAAAAGTCCTTTTCATCATTGTAGTTTATTTTATTGAGGTTTTTTATATGAAACGTCCGAACTGTCGGATTACTGCATGATGTCCCTGCCTTTTTTTAGAAACAAATGGGCTATCCGGTAAACTCCTGTGTTTATGCTTTAAATCTCCGGTAAACTTCCAACGTTTTTTCACAGGCAATACACCCGGCGTACTGCATATCAGGTATATCCCTGCGGGGCTTTTTAACGTATAAAAAACGGGGGATGGAACTTGACTTCTCCTGCGTCCGCTCATGACAAGAAACAGGCCTGTAGAAGCGGATGCCGGGAGTATGGCACCGGATGTATGGATGAAAAAAGGATGACAAAAAGGGGATGCTCATTAAACGTTCGTTTAATGAGCACGAAAATAGAGCTTTTATTTCTACCGTGCAAGTTTTATAACAAATAATTTGCAGGATTTCTTCAAAACCGCTCCGAATGGGCGTTCCGGATGGGTCTTTCCGTTCCGGAAAGCGACTTTCTTAAGGGTAAAACCGGACATCCGGTCTGTCCCTAAAAGTTGTGTCATTAAACGAACGTTTAATGACACAACACGATATATCAATAGCGGATGAACACGGATTTTCATTCATTTCATATAAAACAATTAATAACATGTAATTATGAAAAAGTTTTGTTTTTTTAGTGTAGTGGTTTTGCTGCAAGTGGTTTTGTTCTCTTGTAGTAAGCGTGATTCGGATACACCGGAGCGTGTGACCGGTGTGGTGAGTTTTGGCGTTGGTTCGGTTTCGTCGGCGCAGAGCAACGTCTCGCGCGCAGCGGAGTTGGAAATCGATGGGTTGAAGGTGTCGGGGTTTCGCGTCAATGCGTATTCTACCGGTGCGAGTGATTGGGCGACGGCGAAAGCCACGGCTACGCCGGAGTTTATGTATGACCA
>JAIRNG010000019.1 GCA_031258135.1 Mediterranea sp. (in: CFB group bacteria) | reverse complement strand
TTTCCAACCGGCGCTTTGTCCTATCCGGAATGCCCTTTTGAAGGGGTTTTAAAGAAATCTTAAAAATTATTTTCTATATAATTTGCACTATTTGAATAAAAGGCATATTTTTGAGCTCATTAAACTTACGTTTAATGAGCGCCCCTGTTTTCGTCATTTTTTTATTACACTAAATTTTCATTCCCCATCGAATAGTACACGCGAGAGAACTTAGTATGAAAGGAAATAAATGTGACAACAAAAAACGTACGATAATGAAAAACAGGTAAACTGAATACAGGTAAAGAAAAAGCTGCCTGCAAACCAAAAAAAGCTGCCTGCAAAATCTAAAAAGCTGCCTGCAAACCAAAAAAAGCTGCCTGCAAAAATCAAAAAGCTGCCTGCAAATCGGAAAGCAGATTGGCGATCTCACTAAATATCTCAACGTAATATTCTCATAAGTCAACGAGTTATTGAATTATTACGTTGAGTTATTGAATTATTACGTTGACTTATGTTTTTCAATCGTTCGTCAAACACTTCCGGCGGTTGGCATAAGCCAAAGAAATGGATTTTAAATATGCCGGTCAGTCATTTTCTCCTTAATTCCGGTTATTAGGCGTAAGTTGTTGATAATGAAGATTTTAATAGATATATCCTCTCGCAAAACTGTGGGACTTGTGGGACTTCTGTGGGACTTTTTTCGAAAGTCCCACACGTTATAACACTTTGTAAATCAAACAGTTAACAGGCCTCTGTGGGACTTGTGGGACTTTTTAAGCGAAAAAAACGCTATGTAGGGGGATAGCAATGGAAATTGAACGCCCGCACGCAATATGCTTTTAATAGGAATGTCCTCCTTCATTCATTTCCCGGGCATCGATTTTCTTCTTATCAATGCTCCTCCACGCATAGAATATATAGGCTATCACAAACGGTACCAGAACAGAAACATAAGCCATTGTGCGCAGCGTGAACTCACTGGAACAACTATTGGCTATGGTCAGTGAACTCTGTATATCCGGACTTGACGGATAATAAGCCGTGTTGTTGTATCCTGCACAGAGCAACAAGGCTAACACAGTGAGAACAGTTCCGGAGCCGGCGAACCAGATACCTTTCGTGAAACCCGGTTTAAGGATACTTTTACCGATACCGAACAGAACCAATACCACTCCAGCAAGGAATACTCCCAACACCGCAGGCATATCAATAAAGTTGGTGAAGTATTTGTATTTTTCCATGTACACCAATTTTGTTGTGGGGTCTACGGCAAACCCTTCCGCTAAGAGCGTACGGATGACGAATGACAGGAAAAACGCTAAAAACAGTACGCTATTCACCATCAATGCCTTTCTTGACCTGTCGTTCAACCCCTTATCGTCAATGTTATTCAGGAAATATAAAAGCCCCAGTATCCTGGCCAGAAAGAATACAGCCAGGCCGAGAACCACATTCCATATATTGGCCAATGCATCCAACCCGTGCCAGTGATTTCCCCAACTGCTGATCACAGGCATAAGCTGATCCGTCATATTTTCCTTGTTCACCAGAAAGTCTGACCCGGTGAAGAAGGTAGCCACCGCTCCACCCAGAAGAACCGGGCCAACAACTCCATTGATAATCAGGAAAATCCGATAAGTTTTCTTTCCCAGCAAATTACCGGCTTTGCTTTGAAACTCATAGCTCACAGCCTGCAGGACAAAACTAAAAAGGATGATCACCCACAGCCAGTACGCACCGCCGAAGCTTGTACTGTAGAAAAGAGGAAATGAAGCGAAAAAAGCGCCGCCAAAGGTCACCAGCGTGGTAAATGTAAACTCCCATTTACGACCGGTGGAGTTTACCATCATTTTTCTCTGTTCTTCGGTTTCAGGCAGTGAGAACAGCAAGGAATTACCTCCTTGCACAAAGAGCAGGAAGACCAGGATCGCACCCAGCAAGGATACCACCAGCCACCAGTATTGTTGCAAAAGTTCGTATGACATATATCTTTGAATTTTGAATGATAAATTGTTGAATGATGAATGGAGAGACAAGAGTTAGTTTGGCCCTTTCTTTATTTCACGAAGCATGATGCTGATCTCTGCAACCAACATGACGGTGAACAATCCCAGGAAAATAAAGAAAGTAGTCTGTACGGAACCGGTCTGAAGTTTGGACACGGCAGCTCCTACCGGAAGCATATCCTGTATGGCCCAGGGTTGGCGGCCACATTCCGCGACGATCCATCCGGCCTGTCCGGCTATATGCCCGAGCGGTATGGTCAATAAGGCGATCCAATGCATCCACTTCATGCTTGCCAAATCTTTCTTATAAGCAAAAAACAGGATGACAACGAAAAACAGGATGAAATACATGCCCAGCATAACCATGATATGGAATGCATAGAAATTGAGAGGAACGTTAGGAACCAAATCATGCGGGTCTTTGATATAGCCATATCCGAAGTAAGCGACATTCTTTCTGAGCGTATCGTATGCCGTTGCCGCTTCTGTGTCATTACCGGCTTTCTTTGCCGTACGATAGGCTGATAAAGCCGCAATGGCCGTTTGTCCTCTGTGCATTTTCTCTTCGGCTGATAATGCCGGCGTGCCGTCCGGTAGCACGTATCCCCCTTCAATGACATCTTTGATACCGGGAACAAACGCATTCATATCCCGCTTTGCCAGGAATGACAGCAGTTTAGGCATCTCGACACGGAAAAGGAAGGGGTCTATCCCATCATCATATTTTTCTTTCTGCGGATTCAGGACACCCACGGCAACCAGTCCGGCGCCTTCTCTGCCTTCGTAAAGGCCTTCTATGGCGGCCAGCTTCATCGGTTGAACCTTGGCCACATCATGTCCGGAGCTGTCGCCTGTCAATGCTGAAAAAAGAGTTGCCGCCAAACCAAAGACAGCGGCAATCTTAATGCTTGCCAGCGCAAATCTGTTTTCCCGTTTCCTGAGCAGGAACCAACAGCTCACCCCCACTACGAAGACGGCGCCAAGCACCCAACCGGCCAGAATAGAGTGAAGGAACTTGTTAACAGCTACGGGAGACGTTGCAATAGCCCAGAAATCAACCATCTCATTGCGTACCGTATCCGGATTGAATTCCATACCGACAGGATATTGCATCCAGGCATTGGCAACCAGAATCCACCAGGCCGATATCGTAGCCCCCAGACCGGTCAGCCAAGTCGAAGTCAGGTGGAAGCCTTTACTGACTTTGTCCCATCCGAAGAACATGACAGCGATGAAAGTCGCTTCCATAAAGAATGCCAGAATACCCTCAATAGCCAGAGGAGCGCCAAAGATGTCGCCCACGAACCAGGAATAATTACTCCAGTTTGTTCCGAACTCAAATTCAAGAATGATCCCCGTGGCGACTCCGACAGCAAAATTAATCCCGAATATCTTCATCCAAAACTTTGCTGTTCTCTTCCAGAATTCATCTCCGGTCTTATAATACATGGTTTCCATTATACCCATGATCACAGCCAATCCTAAGGTAAGGGGAACGAAAATCCAGTGATACATGGCCGTCAAGGCAAACTGTATCCTCGACCAATCAATCAACGAAGTGTCAATGCTTTCTATCATATTATTAAGTACTAAAACAAAAATAATTTATATAATTATATCAATAATGCGAATCAGTAGTCAGTAGTTAAAGGAGTTAGCACTCGCTTCGCTCGTTAGGAGTTAAAGCTAAAACACCATCCGGGCTAAGGTGCAAAACACCTGATAACTCCTTTAACTCCCGCGCGAAGCGCTAACTCCTTAACTACTGATTGTCATCCGTGTACCCATCATTTTACTATCATTTAATTCTGAACATTTCATTAAGCGTTAATGGTTATTGTCTACAAGAATATCCGGACGTTCCAGCAACTCCGTCGCTACAAACTCTTCCTTTGTAGTTCCTTCGGAGCGGGAGCTTAAAAAGTCAGGAAAGAAAAAAACTTTTAATATGGCGAACATAATAAAGAGTTTCAGAAGGATAATGACCCAAAGGGTACGCCCCAGTGTCATACTACGGAATCCTTCTGCATAGAAATTCCAGATGCGCAATACGGTATTTTCCATTTAACTCCTGACCGGTATTATTCAGATTTTTGTAAATATATCAATTTTATAGGATTCGGGCAACCAATTACCCGATAGATTTTTTGAATCGTATCATATAATAAAAACTATCACAGAAAAAAAACGCATTTTTATTTTCAGATTGAATTTTATTAATACCTTTGCACCGTGAATCCACTCAAGGATTTCCCGCCAACATATAAAAACCGGATTTCTCTAATTCAAAAAGTGTATCCCATTACAAATAAAAACATTTATTTAACATGGTAAGTAACCCTTTACTTTTTTGGGCTATGCAATCTGTATGTGAACAGAAACTAATGAATGAATTAACATTAATAACTAACTATACGCATGTATAACATTATTCAGCTAAACGACAAAAACTTGTCGGAACTACAAGCTATCGCCCAGGAATTGGGTATTAAAAAAGCAGACTCATATAAAAAAGAAGAACTCGTCTACAAAATCCTTGATGAACAGGCGATTGCCGGAGCAACCAAGAAAGTGGCTGCGGATAAGGTCAAAGAGGAGGAAAGTGAGGAAAAGAAAAAACGGTCGCGTGTGAGCATAAAGAAGGAGGGCGATAAAGTATATACCGCTTCCAAGAACGGCGAAACCGCAAAAACGGAAAGCGCAACGAAAGACCCTGCCGCTAAGACGGTAAAGAAGGCAAAAGAAGAAAATACCGGAGACAAGCAAGTCGCAGAAGCTGCGAACGCCAAAGAAAAAACAATGGCCAGGAAAAAAATGACACGCTCCCGGAAAGCGGCCGAAGGAAACGCTACCGCCGAAGAAAAACAAGCGGTAGAGAAAAGCATCGATGAAGTACCCGCGCCTTCAGGTATTGTTGATGATTTCATTCCGATCGAGGACCTCCCCGGTGAGAAATTCGAGCTTCCCGCCGAACTGTTAGGCAAATTTGAAGCCACCAAGGTGGAACAGGTAAAGCCACAGGAAAAGCCGCGGGTTAAGATTCAACGCCCGCGCGTGGCCGGTCAGCAGTCTAACGATAGCAACAACAGAAATAACCAACGCCCGTTACCTCCCAATAACCCGCCTGCCCAAAACTATCAGGAGACGGAAAACGCACTTGTTCAGGAGCGTAAAGTGACGGAGCGTGAAAAACCGTACGAATTTGATAATATCCTTTCGGGAATAGGCGTACTGGAGATCATGCAGGATGGTTACGGCTTTCTCCGTTCGTCCGATTATAACTACCTGGCTTCACCGGACGACATCTACGTTTCCCAGTCACAAATCAAACTGTTTGGCTTAAAGACCGGCGATGTAGTAGAAGGTATTATCCGTCCGCCGAAAGAAGGAGAAAAATACTTCCCGCTGGTTAAGGTTTCGAAGATCAACGGACGCGATGCCGCATTTGTCCGCGACCGTGTTCCTTTCGATCACCTTACGCCGCTTTTCCCTGACCGGAAGTTCAGACTGTGCAAAGGCTATAGCGATTCATTATCGGCGCGTGTGGTCGACCTGTTTGCTCCCATCGGTAAAGGACAACGCGGTTTGATCGTGGCGCAACCGAAGACCGGGAAAACATTGCTGATGAAAGACATAGCAAATGCTATCGCCGTAAACCATCCGGAAGTATATATGATCATGTTGCTGATTGACGAACGTCCGGAGGAGGTTACCGATATGGCCCGCAGCGTTAATGCCGAGGTTATCGCGTCAACTTTCGATGAACCGGCGGAGCGTCATGTTAAGATTGCAGGTATCGTATTGGAAAAAGCGAAGAGATTGGTGGAGTGCGGACACGATGTCGTTATTTTCCTTGATTCGATTACCCGCCTGGCACGCGCATACAACACCGTTTCTCCGGCATCGGGCAAGGTTCTGTCGGGTGGTGTGGACGCGAATGCCTTGCACAAGCCCAAACGTTTCTTCGGCGCTGCGCGTAACATCGAGAACGGCGGTTCGTTGACCATCCTTGCTACCGCACTGATCGACACCGGTTCCAAGATGGACGAAGTTATCTTTGAAGAATTTAAAGGTACGGGTAATATGGAGCTTCAGCTTGACCGTAACCTGTCTAACAAACGTATATTCCCTGCTGTTAATATCGTTGCCTCAAGTACGCGCCGTGACGATCTGTTGCTTGAAAAGCAGACACTCGACCGTATGTGGATTCTGCGCAAGTACTTGTCGGATATGAATCCGATCGAAGCTATGGACTTCGTAAAGGATCGCCTGGAAAAGACGAAGGATAATGACGAGTTTCTGATGAGCATGAATAGTTAAAGTGTATAACAATAAGCAGATATGGAGTATCAGTTACCCGATACTCCTGGGCCTTTTAGCGCAAAACATCATCAATGTAACCGACACAGCCTTTCTGGGACATGTGAGTGAAATCGCTTTGGGCGCCTCTGCCATGGGTGGACTGTTCTATGTTTGTATTTACACGATCGCTTTCGGATTCAGCGTAGGATCGCAGATTGTTATTGCCCGCCGGAACGGTGAGCTACAATACCGCGATGTGGGTCCGGTAATGATACAGGGATGCATGTTCCTGCTGGCTCTGGCGGTATTGTTTTTTGGATTCACCAAAGGATTCGGGGGAGGTATTATGCGCGTGATGGTTTCGTCGGACGCAATCTATGACGCCACCATGCAATTCATCGATTGGCGTATTTTCGGTTTCTTCTTCTCTTTTGCGAGCGCCATGTTCCGTGCATTCTATATCGGTATCACCCGTACCAGGGTACTGACCATCAATGCCGTTGTGATGGCTCTGGTGAATGTAACGCTGGACTATGCCCTGATTTTCGGGAAATTCGGTTTACCGGAAATGGGCATTAAAGGTGCGGCGATAGCATCGGTCATTGCCGAAGCCTGTTCCATTCTGTTCTTCCTGATATATACTTACATTACGGTCGACCTGAAGAAATACGGACTGAACAAACTGCGGTCATTTGATGTAACTCTGCTGGTACGGGTCCTCAGCATATCATGTTTTACGATGTTGCAATACTTCCTGTCCATGTCCACATTCTTTGTTTTTTTCATTGTGGTGGAACGGTTGGGGCAGCGCGAACTTGCTATCGCCAACATTGTACGCAGCATATATGTTTTGCTGTACATACCGGTCGGTGCGCTCGCCACCACCGCCAATAGTCTGGTAAGCAACACTATCGGAGCGGGAGGCGTACAACATGTGATGGGACTGGTTAAAAAGATCGCCCGGATGGACTTTCTTATTATGTTGGGACTTGCCGGAGCGATAGTCCTGTTCCCGGACCTGACCCTGTTTGTCTACACGAAAGACGCAAGCCTGATCGGTGACTGTATCCCCTCGGTGTATGTTATCTGCACCGCTATGCTCATCGCCTCCATAGCCAATGTAGCGTTCAACAGCATATCGGGTACGGGCAATACGCGCGCCGCTCTTATGCTGGAATCGGGCACGCTTGTTTTCTATGTTGCATACCTTCTGGTAGTAGGCGTGGGTTTCAAACCGCCGGTAGAAATTTGCTTCACTACCGAAATCGTTTACTATGCTTTACTCCTGACCGGTAGCTATATCTATCTCAAAAAAGCAAACTGGCAGAACAGGAAAGTTTAGGCGCGTCAATTCATAAACCTGAAACTTCGCCGTGGCGCGTTATCGCCAAATCGGATTTTTTATGTATTTTTGCGCTCCTGAAGATATAATATAACCCTGACAAGATATGTTCGATAATTTAAGTGAAAGGCTCGACAGGTCGTTCAAGATACTGAAAGGCGAAGGAAAGATCACCGAGATCAATGTTGCGGAAACGCTGAAAGATGTTCGTAAGGCTTTATTGGATGCCGACGTTAACTATAAAGTGGCCAAAACATTTACCGATACGGTAAAAGAAAAGGCGCTGGGACAGCATGTGCTTACAGCCGTCAAGCCCAGCCAGTTAATGGTAAAGATCGTACATGACGAGCTGACCCAACTGATGGGTGGGGAAACAGCCGGAATCAACCTGACGGGCAATCCGGCTGTTATTCTGATGTCGGGTTTGCAAGGTTCAGGTAAGACAACATTCTCCGGGAAACTTGCCAAAATGCTGAAAGCCAAAAAGAACAGGAAACCTTTATTGGTCGCAGCAGACGTTTACCGCCCCGCAGCTATCGAACAGTTACGCATACTTTCCGAACAGATCGGCGTACCGGTGTATTCGGAGGCGGACTGCAAAGACCCGGTGGCTATTGCCCGGAATGCGGTCAAAGAAGCAAAAGCAAAAGGTTACGATCTGGTCATTATTGATACGGCGGGCCGTTTGGCGGTAGATGAACAGATGATGAATGAAATTGCGGCCATCAAAGCTGCTGTCCAGCCGGACGAAATCCTGTTTGTTGTAGACGCCATGACCGGACAGGATGCTGTAAACACGGCTAAGGAGTTCAACGATCGTCTGGACTTCAACGGCGTTGTGCTTACCAAGTTGGACGGCGATACCCGCGGCGGCGCTGCACTTTCTATCCGTACTGTTGTGAACAAGCCCATCAAATTCATCGGTACAGGCGAAAAACTTGAAGCCATCGACCAGTTCCACCCCTCACGTATGGCCGACCGTATCCTCGGTATGGGTGACATCGTTTCGTTGGTGGAGCGTGCGCAAGAACAATATGACGAAGAAGAAGCCAAACGCATACAGAAAAAGATCGCTAAGGATCAGTTCGACTTCAACGACTTCCTGAGCCAGATCGCACAGATCAAGAGGATGGGCAACCTTAAAGACCTGGCTTCCATGATTCCCGGCGTAGGCAAGGCGATGAAAGATATAGATATCGATGACAACGCTTTCAAGAATATTGAGGCGATCATTCACTCCATGACCCCGAAAGAACGTTCCAATCCGGCCCTGCTTAACGGCTCGCGCCGTACCCGTATCGCAAAAGGCAGCGGTACAAGCATACAGGATGTTAACCGCTTACTCAAACAGTTCGACCAGACACGCAAAATGATAAAAATGATGGCGGGCGGTAAAATGGGTAAGATGATGCCTAAAAGAAGATAAAAGCCACACACAAGCATACAATGAAAGATAACAGTCAAAACACACAGCTTATCGACGGAAAGGCTATCTCGGAACAAATAAAGCAGGAGATTGCGGCCGAAGTGGCAGAGATCACAGCTAACGGCGGTAAACGTCCCCATCTGGCAGCAGTGCTTGTCGGGCATGATGGCGGTAGTGAAACTTACGTGGCAGCCAAAGTAAAAGCCTGTGAAGTTTGCGGATTCAACTCTTCGCTGATCCGCTATGAAGATGATGTGACGGAAGAAGAATTGCTGGCTAAGGTTCGTGAGCTGAACGCAGACGACGATATTGACGGATTCATCGTACAACTTCCGCTGCCCAAACATATCTCCGAACAAAAAGTAATCGAAACCATTGATTTCCGTAAAGATGTGGACGGCTTCCATCCGATCAACGTAGGGCGCATGTCTATTGGCCTTCCATGCTACATTTCGGCTACGCCCAACGGTATCATCGAATTGCTGAGGCGTTACAACATCGAAACCACAGGTAAGAAGTGCGTTGTGTTGGGACGCAGTAACATTGTCGGTAAGCCTGTGGCTATGCTGATGATGCAAAAGTCTTATCCCGGAGATGCCACGGTGACCGTATGCCATAGCCGCTCCAAGGACTTGGTGAAAGAGTGCCGGGAGGCGGATATCATTATTGCCGCTCTCGGACAACCCGATTTCCTGAAAGGCGATATGGTAAAAAAGGGAGCCGTAGTGATCGACGTGGGTACTACCCGCGTTCCTTCGGACAAGACGAAGTCGGGCTTCAAACTGACAGGCGATGTGCGATTTAATGAAGTCGCCCCCAAGTGTTCTTTCATTACCCCTGTACCTGGCGGCGTCGGCCCGATGACCATCGTTTCATTGATGAAGAATACGCTGCTGGCCGGTAAGAAAGCTATATATAAATAGTTGACCGGATATTTGCAGAATAAAAGATAATACCTATCTTTGCACCGCATTAGCAAAAACATGGTGGATGTAGCTCAGCTGGTTAGAGTGCCGGATTGTGGTTCCGAAGGTCGCGGGTTCGAACCCCGTCTTCCACCCGAAAGCCCTGTTCGGGGCTTTTTTTATTTTCCGCAACCGATTGATCGAATGATGAAAACGCTACCTTATGACTATATACTGTTAAGACAGATCGCTTTCTGTGCAGAGGAACTGTTAAACTCCATACAAAAGGCTGAAGTTGCACGCCTGTGTGATCTATACGACTATATCCGTCACAAACCCGAAATTATCCGGAAGATAGGAACATCAGTCGATTTCAGTCGTTTTATGCGCCGGATGTACGATGAACATAACGACATTTTCAAGGCTTTCCTGCCGAGTTGTATGGTAGACACGAGCATATACCATCACTACCAATGGCGTTTCTATCCTCCGGTGAAAGCGCTGGAAGTCAAAGCCGAACAGGTAGATACTACAATCAAGCCCCCTAAAGATACATTCGGGTACTTCAAGCGATCTAAAACATTTCAGGCCTACGACGGCGTCATGGTACGCTCAAAGGCGGAATTGTACATTTATACAAGACTACTCGAAATACACCACCTTACGGTAGGCTACGAACGCCCGCTCCGCATCGGAGGAGAAAAAAAGTATCCGGATTTCACTATCCTGAACGAAGAAACCGATAAGGTATTCTACTGGGAACATTTCGGACTGTCGGAAGATCCGGATTACTTTGAAGAGATGAACGATAAACTAAAATGGTACGACAAAGCCGGACTAAAAAGCATCGATGAGGGTGGACGCCTGATTGTAACGGTTTACTTCGACGACCCCCATCAGTTAACCTCACTGGTAGATGACGCCATACGGAAAATTGAAAGTTGAAAAGTGAAAATTGAAAATTACCATGCGGCATCGTAATTTTCAATTTTCAATTTTCACTTTTCAATTTACTCAAACACCGGCATCGGCCGCCCTATCCAGGCCTGCGGCTGCTCTAAAGCGAATATCTCAGCTATCGTACCGGCACAATCGTATTGCATCATACTTACATGGTCGAAACAATAGTTTCGTTTCACCCCCTTCCCTGAAATAATGAAGGGCGTTTCCATTTCCGCCATGGTTTTGCCGCCGTGGCCTTTATGGATGCCGCCATGGTCGGCCGTTATGATGAAGATCGTTTCTTCCATCCTGCCGGTCTTCCTGACCGCATCCGCTATTTGTCCGATATAACCGTCCAGTTCCGTCAGTTTATCGTAATATCCGGGGGTATCGTGCCCTTCGGCATGCCCCACGTGATCGGGATTATCAAAGATGACGGCAAACAGATCCGGCTTCTTCTCACTGATATACCGGACGGCCATTTCGCACAGCGCCGTGGGATTCTCTTTGTAGTCGGGTGCAAGCGCATGATAATTTAACGACAATGTATCTACCAGATACTTAATCCCGTCCCACTCATAGATGCAACCAATCTCAGCATCCGGATTCGCATCCCGGTACAACTGGAAAATCGTCGGAAAGATTCCATGCCGGTTTACCACACGCGAGGGAAGTTCCGGCGTCTTTGACCCCCACTCCGTATATCCATGCAGTTCGGGACAGGCGCCCATAAACATGGAAGCCCAGTTGACGGCGCTCGAAGAGGGCAACACGGAGCGTTTCTTCAGCGTGTAAGCGCCTTCATTCATAAATTTCCTGATGTTGGGCGTTTGCGCTTTCCCAACACTGTAAGAACCCCAACCGTCTAATCCGATCAACACTACACGCTTTGCCTCAGGCGCTTTTCCTGCCCCTGAACATGATGCAAACAAGGCCAGCATAAGGGCCGCGATCCAAATCAAATTTTCTTTTTTCATCATTTACTTAATTAACCATATTACATTATTAATATCGTCCGAACCGTTGAACTGCGAGTTTAAGGCGGCTTTCAGATTCTCTTCATTGTACTGCCTTTCGCGGGTAGGATACATCCATCTCCTGGGTATCCTGCCATTGTTAAGATTACCTTCGCCCACACTAAATTCGGGTACGCCGGTTCTACGCTGTTCAAAGAAAGCTAAATATCCCGAATTCTGAAACAAAGCGACGTACTTTTGTTCCCGGATTTGCCTGAGACCGTCCGCATTATTCCCCTTATATACGTTTACGGCGTTCGAAAGGAATGTATTCACATCATCAGCGCTTACTCCGTAAAACTCCATATCGGCGCGAATACCTTCTTCATAATACGTTGCCGCATCGCCACCGATCCATCCCAGATTGGCTGCTTCGGCCAGCGAGAACTGAAGTTCCTGAAATCCCAACTGAACGCAAGGCAATCCGGTGGGCGTAACATAAGTGGAATAGTTGATACGGGCCAGCAAACGGCTCTCGTTTCCCTGCTGCTGCAAGGCATCGATGATGATGCCGGTATCTCCGCCAACGTAGGATGAGAACAGCCGTTCGCGGCCTTCGACACCCACATTCTGCGCCTCGCCCGGAACCATCTGAATGAAGAGACGCGGATCTTCCGTACGTACCAGTTGGTCTACGTAGGTCTTTCCGATAAAACTATATGTGCTTCCGTTGGGATAAAGCGGATAGCGGTCGTCCATCGTTCCATAATAGGTGATCTGCATATTGTCGGCAATACTTTCCATGAGCGGATATTTAGCCGGATTTGAAACGAGTGCGTTCAACTGACCGGCCACATTCATTTCATCGTTCCGCTTACTCAATGACAGAAGTACGCGCACACGAAATGTATTGATGGCCTTTCTCCATTTGGCCAGATCGCCATTATAATACAGGTCGTTCGTCAAGGCGGACGATTGACCGATGTAAGGGGCCAGCTCGTCGTTGGCCTCTTCAAGAAGCGCCAGACACTGCGTGTACACCTCTTTCTGCGTATCATAGCGGGGCGTGAAATTCCCCTCTTCCCCTTTCATCGCTTCCGACATCGGAATATCGCCCAGGCGTTCGGTCATACGCACATAGAAAAAGGCCTTAAGGAATTTGGCTATGGGCAGAAACTGTTTCGCTTCTTCCGTACCCACCCGTCCGGCTTCTTTCTCCATGGCGAGAATATCGCGCAGGTTGCCATAATCCATCTCATATTCGCCTAAAAGGTAGCCCTGGTCGTCGTAGACCACGTAGGTAGATACATGATACTGGTTCAGGCGTTGCGCGTATGTCCAGGGAGATTCCCAGGCGTTCTCGATGATACGGTGAAGGATATTTATGGGAGCGGCCGTACCGGGCAGATTGGGATTCTCTTGCAACGCGGCGAAATGATCGTCGCAACCGGAAATCAAAAGTGCAAGTCCTGTCAGGAGATAATATATTGTTTTCATTGTTCGGGAATTAAAAAGTAGCGTTAATGTTTATACCGAAATTACGGGTGGACGGCGTCTGCAGAACACTCGTCGAGCCGGAGAATTGATCGAGGTCGAGATAGTCGGCTCCGGAAAAATAAAGCAAGTTCCTGCCTACCAGCGAAACACTGGCCGAGCGCAAAAGACCCACTCTCTTCAGAAGCGGGCGAGGCAGGTTATACGTCACCGTCACGTCGCGGAGCTTTACATACGTGCGGCTCTGGTATGTCTGAGAGCCGGTACGGTAATAACCGTTGCTGCCGCCCGCCCAGGTCTGATACAGCACGGGCGTCGTGTTCGGTGCAAAGGTGCGCGTATCGGACAGGACATTCCCGTCGGCGTCACGGACAAGTTCACCGCCGGTAACGACAACGCCCGGCGCTACAAACGTCCCTTTGTACGTGATGCCATATCCGGCCGGATTTGCCTTGTAAGCCTCCCAGTCCGCCAGTCGCCACTCATTGTCCGAATCTTCGTGGCGTCCGGATTTCCACAGATTCATAACGATCTCATTGTAGATCTTTCCACCTGTGTTTCCATCCAGACTGAAAGACAAGGTTACGTTCCCGGTCTTAAATTCGTTGTGAAGTCCGAAAATAAAGTCCGGATCATAGTTCCCGATATGTTTTTTTATCGGGTCGCGTACGGGAAGCCCGTCGCTATAAATGACCTTTCCGTCGGGTGCACGCATAAAATCCTGCTCCCATATCTGGTCTGCCCGTTCTCCTTTACGGATAAATTCGTAGTTCGGGATATCCCCGTATATCTTTTCCAGATAGCGGTGTGACTTCGATATGTTTCCCGAAACATTCCAGCTAAAACCCTGTTTTTGGACCGGAATGGCAGTCACCGTCAGTTCCGTTCCCCGGCGTTTGTAAGTCAGTCCGTTTACCAGGCGGGTATCATATCCCGAAGAGGAGGAAGTGGACAAAGAGAATATCTGCGGGCCATCGTTGGCCTGGAAATACGAGAAGTCAAAACCCAGGCGATTCTTAAAGAAGCGCATATCTATTCCGACCTCGGCCGACGAGCTGAATTCCGGTTTTATATCCGCACTTTTCAACTCACTGCTCGTATAAAGAGGCGTCTGACCATTCCAGAGGTCACCCGTAATGTAAGCGCTCCTCAATTGGTAGGGGTCGAGGTCGCCACCTACGCGGGCGTAAGAAGCGCGGACGCGCAGGTAAGAGAATACTTCCGACAGGTCGGCCATATCCGACAGTACCCCGCTTAACGATACGGACGGATAAAAATAGGTATTATTGTCTATGGGTAAAGTAGACGACTTGTCTGTGCGTCCCGTCAGGTTCAGGAAGAGATAGTTGTTATAGTCCAGGTCGATATTGGCGTAGAGGCTGCCCACTTCTTTATCCCATTTTTCCGTTTTCCCTTTCAGGCCTTCGACGGCGTTCTGAAACGTATAAATATCCGGCACAATCAGCCCGCCGTGGGTCGTCGTGTATGAGCTTTTATATGCTTTTATCCGGTAAGCGCCTCCGAATGTCGCTTTTATGCCGAAGGAGCGGTTGAACTGATGGGCATAGTTCAACATAAAGTCCGAGTTCCAGTCCGTGTACCGCTCGTACAGCTCGTCGTATCCGCCGACCCATTTCTTGGTTCCATAATCATCTTCGTAATAAGAGGTGTTGACCGGAAATTTTTCGGCCTTGAACTTCGCATTGGTATTCAGGTTGGTACGAACCCGTACATCCCATTCGGGAGTGATGCGCCATGTCAGCGCCAACTGGCCGTTGATGTTATCTTCCACGTGTTCGCGTGTGTTTTCGTACGCCATAAACCACGGGTTATTGTATTGCAGATAATCATAACTGAACTGTTGCACGCCTTCCATGCCGGGAACCCAGTAGTCGCGCAGGTCGCTGATGTCGATATTGGCGCCGGTCCATATACTCAACAGATAGATGGGGCTGCGGGGATTATAGTATGTTTCGGGATAGTTGGGAGACGCCAGCCGGTTGAAATTCATTGCGCCCGACAGCTTTACCTGTTCGCTCAGGTTCATCGAGCCGGAGAAGTTGGTATTGAACGAGTTCAGTTTCGTGTTGGGAAGAATCCCTTTCTGGTAGGTATCGGAAACGGAGACGCGAAAGTCGCCGGCATCCGATCGCTGGGCAATGGCGATGTTGTTGGTAGTTACCAGACCGGTCTGAACGAAACGTTCCAGATTGTTCTCGCCGGAAGCTACCCAGGGTGTGGGGGTGCGAACTCCGCCGGCGTCCATCGGACTGTTGTACTGTTTGATCAGCTGCCCTTCAAAACGCGGCCCCCAGACATCGGTGTCCCGGTTGTATTTGCCGTTTATATCTCCTTTCAGGCCATCTCCGAAATCATATATAAAATTACTGCCCGAGCCATAAGCATATTGCACTCCGGGCTTGGCGATGAAGGATGTTTGCAGTTGCGTGGTCGATCTTACGTCTACACTGAAGTTCCGGTTTCCGGAGGTTCCCCGGCGGGTCGTAATCTGTATGGCGCCGTTTTTTCCTTCCGAGCCGTACAGGGCGGCGGCTGTGGGACCTTTCAATACGGTAACCGATTCGATGTCGTCCGGACTGAAGCTCCAGGTGTTATCTTTAACAGGCACGCCGTCGATAACATATACCGGCGCAACCCCGCGGATCTGCACCGCGGGACTGCTCAACAGGTCGGCGCCCGTGTTGACACGCATTCCGGCCACTTTACCCACCAGGGCGCTTATCGGGTTTGCATCGCGCGACACGGAAATATCATTTCCTTTTACCTCCTGCACGGCATATCCCAGCATCTTTTTTTGTTTAGGGATATGCAGCGCCGTAACCACCACGCCCTCTATTTCCCGCACGTCTTCCTCTATTCTGTACGTATCCGTCATGCGCGGCCTCTCCACGTCCAATGTTTTATAACCAACCATCGAGAGGGTTATTCCCGCCTTGGGGTTGGACAGCGTCAATGTGAATTTCCCGTCAAGGTCTGTGATTACACCGTTGGATGTGCCGGCTTCCACTACATTCACACCGGTTACAGGCTCATTTGTCGCCGCATCCGTAACCGTTCCACTGATTCCGGTCTGTGCGCGAAGAACGGCGCACAGCGCCAGCAGAAAGCAAAAGGATATTACTTTTTTCATACCGTTTAGTTTATTCATTTATGATTGATAACCGAAAGTATCTTTTTGGATAGCTTTCTGAACTGTTTGGTCAGCTCTTCCCCGGAAACATTACTGAATGTAGCGAACCGGTGATTGCCCGTATGTATTTCCTTCATATCCCCGTCGTAAATGACATATTCGATGGTATGCCGGAAGTTGTTGTAGGGATATCCGGCCGCAGAGAGGTCGTACTGATTCAAATGCAAAAAATAGACGGCGTCTTCCCGGACGCTTTTACCGGTTTCTTCCAACGCATCCTGAAACAGACGGCGGATATAATCGTTCAGCTCACGTTCCGTTGTCCCGATACGTGACGCGAACTCTTCGTTCGTCCAGCAATTGATACTGATGTTCCCTGCGGATACTTCCATCAATTGAATGATGGAAGCCGGACCGACATTCTTTTCGTCCGGCCCGGCTGCATCGAGCGCCAGGCCAAAACCGAAGCATGCAATAAGCATGATGAGATTTCTTTTTTTCATTGTTCTTTTGAGTTTTTAAATTATTTTGATAGAATGAATTTACGAGAAGCCGATATATAGATGTTTTTTCTCCATGTAAATGACGGGAAGAAAAAACAAACATGTTTTGTCTCCATGTAAATGACGGGTAGAAAAAACAAACATGTTTTGCCCCCATGTAAATGACGCGGAGAAAAAACAAACATGTTTTGTCTCCATGTAAATGACGCGGAGAAAAAACAAATATGTTTTGTCTCCATGTAAATGACGCGGAGAAAATATATATATTTTTTCCCTTCACAGATTCCAGGTTTCGTGAATCGCATATAGCAGTCTCTCCATATCGCCGGGTTTTACATCGCCTATATTCCCTATCCGGAATGTATCGGCATCCGAAATCTTTCCGGGGTAGATCACGAATCCTTTTCGTTTCAGACGGTCGTAGAAAGCCTGGAAATCAAAATCCGCCGAAGGATAGAGGAAAGAGGTGATCACCGGGCTTTGCATTTCCCGCGGAAGAAGCGGAGTGAATCCGAGCGCCTGCATACCTTCGTACAGGATGGCGTTGTTCTGCTGATAACGCCTGTAGCGGGCTTCGACTCCGCCTTCCCGCTCCAGGTCTGCAAGCGCCTGGTAGAAAGCGCGAACCACATGAGTGGGAGAGGTAAACCGCCATTTGCCGTTCCCTTTTTCCATGGTTTCCCACTGGTCGTACAGATCTAACGACAGCGACCGGGCATTTCCCTTACATGCCGGCATCTTATCTTTGGAAACAAGAACAAAGCCAAACCCCGGAACGCCCTGAATACATTTATTCGCACTGCTCACCAGGAAATCAATTCCACAGGCTTTCATGTCGATGGGAATACCACCGAAACTGCTCATGGCGTCCACAATAAAGGTAACCGGATATTTCTTCACCACTTCGCCCACTTCTTCCAGACGGTTCAATATACCGGTTGTCGTTTCGCAATGGACCATCGCAACATGCGTAACATCTTTGTGTGCGTCCAGCGCCTTTTCCACAACCTCCCCTGTGATGAGTTCGGTTTCACGAAGCTGGATCATTTCACAGTTCAATTTATAACAGGCCGCAATGGCGCCCATCCGGCAGCCGTATGCGCCATTGGAAATGATCAACAGCTTACCGGCAGGCCGTACGGCCGACCCGATAGCGGCTTCCACGCAATACGTACCGCTCCCCTGCAGGAGTACCGTTGTATATTCTCCGGCATCCACCCCGGCCAGCTCAAGAAGTTTCCGGCGGATCGGAGTTACAACCCCCTCGTTATAATCCTTATCCCAGGTACACCAATCCTGCAACATGGCCTCGCGTACGGTTTGCGCCGTACTGAGCGGCCCGGGAGTCAATAATAAATAGTTGGAAGCCTCACCCCGGGCCGGGGTGAGGCTTCTCTCGAGATAGTCCGGCAATTCCGCGATAGTGTCGATCACGCCATGCGCCCCCGCACGCAACATGCGATCCCTGACCTCTTTCATGAGATATTCTTTCCGGTCAGCAGAAAGAGCATTAAAACCGGATTCGCTCAACCCCATTTCATTACTTCCGACGATCACGCCAACCGTATGCACCTTGGCATTCACCCCTTCTTTTATGTCGGCAACGGTATCGCCCACCTTCACCACCTGATCCACAGAAGGAACGGCCAGCTCAATCATATTACGGTAAATCATGTAAGGTGCGGGACGTCCTGCAGGAAGACCGTCAGGCGTAACCAAACTATCCACTGCATACCCCTTAGCCATAGCCGCCGGACGTACCACATCCATCATTTTCTGTGTGTACCCGGTCGTCGAACCGATTTTAATCCCTCGTCTACGGAGAATTTCCATTGTTTCGAGAACGCCTGGAATCGGATCTGTAAAATCGCTCAAAGAAGAGAACAGATACTCCTCGAAACGCTGATACATCGCAGACAGATCGTCCGGATTCCAATCCCTTCCATGCACCGTCCGGAACGTCGACCTCACTTCGGGCATATTCAACATAGCCCTGATATGGTCGATCTTCGGAAGCCCCATAGGCTCCCGCACCTGAGCGTACGTGACGGGAACGCCTTTCTCTTCAAAAATCCGCAAGAACACATTCAAAGGAGCAAAGCAACCATAATCAATGGCTGTACCCGCCCAATCCATGATAACACAAGTAATTTTATTCATACGTCATTATTAATATCAATCAGGAGTTAAGGAGTTAGCGCTAACTCCTGACTCCTTTTAACTCCTGCGCGAAGCGCTAACTCCTGACTCCTCCGGTACAGATAAACCAGCGAGAAGATGAAAGCGATACAACAAATCACCCCGACATAACCGGCCATACGATTATAGAAACAGGCCCAATCCGTCTCAGGGTTGAAAAGCTCTTTGCCCAACAACACCAGGACAGTACCGGTATATCCCAGGAAATCATTCAAAGCAATAAAGAAACCCACATTGCCCCGAATCCTGAAACAGGCTATAAAACGATCGAAGAAAATGGTCTGGAAAGTCAGGTAAGCCAGATAAAGGCAAAAACTTTGAGCCAGCAACCATGCAACCGTACCTAACTGTAACCGTTCATATCCGAAAGACACGACAGTCATGCCGATCATACCGGTAACAGTGATAACCAACAATACGATTAACACATTCAAGTTATTCCTGACATACGCCATACACCCGAATATCATCAGGATAACGACAGTAACCACAGCATCTATCCGCGCAAACAACCACGAGGAGTACCGGGAAACATCGACAATATTCACCAGAAAATCTTCCTTGATGTCACGAAGGATCACCAAGGCGACATTGGCTGCAAAGAGTAAGGTAAGGAAAGGCATGAAATCGCGGAACAACGCCCGCCGCTGTATCCCGTTAAGGGGTTCCCTTTCACTCCGGCAAGCCACATCGTCCGCATCGGGCGGCGGCAGACGATTAAGGATAACACTTGTCAATCCCAACAAGGGAAGCGCCGCAGCGCCGATCAGGGCGGGCATCCAAAATTCACCGACATGCAACGTATTCATGACGAACAGTCCCACCGACTTGGCCGTTCCGGAACTGATCACCATACTGACTCCCAACAAACTGACCAGCACATCCGTCACACGCCTTCCTTCAAGGAAACTGAAAATAACGCCCCACATGCAACCCAAGGAGAGTCCGTTCAGGAAGATACCCGTTATATTATAAGGCGCCGGTATCCATCCGAAAAGAACCAACGAAACCTCCGCCATGATGACAAACAGCAAAATAAATCTCAAACGGTCTTGCGGTTTCAGTTCGGAGATCAGTTTGATTCCCATAAACTTGGATATGACATATCCTATGATCTGTACCGTGGTAACCACCACCTTATAGTCCATGCCGAAAACCTCATAATCCGCAAAAGCCGCCGCCGTATAAGGCTTGCGCAAGGCATAGACCAAGGAATAGGACAACAACGCCGTACCACCCGCCCGGATGATGAACAAAATATCAGAGAACTTTTTCCCGGAATTGCCGCTACTACTTTTATCGTCTTTATTATTCATGCGGATCGATTTGATTTGCAGCAAATGTAGAGGGGAGATATTACAGAAATATAT
Source organism: Mediterranea sp. (in: CFB group bacteria) (assembly GCA_031258135.1). Lineage (GTDB taxonomy): Bacteria > Bacteroidota > Bacteroidia > Bacteroidales > Bacteroidaceae > Bacteroides. The sequence goes on along the minus strand of JAIRNG010000019.1, from coordinate 6,928 downwards.
CTGAATATATAAATGACTATTATTTATAGTCAATATGAAAAGATTAATAACCGCGTAATATTTACGTTACATGAACGTAATTCACTTAAATAAGTTAAGAGTTCGCAACCCTCAACCGAAAAGCTCGGAATACAAACCGGCCAGGCGTTTACGCAAATGCAACACGGCGCGACGTTTTCTGGAAATCAGCGTATTGACGGTCACTCCGGTAGATTCCGAAATATCCCTGAATGAAAAGCCTTGCAGTTCGGTCAGCTCAAAAACCGTTCGCTGTTCGGCCGGAAGTTCCGACAGGGCGACAGCGAGTTCCTCCCAGACCAGCGCTTTCGCATAATCCAATTCGGGTGAAGCCTCGTCATCGAATATCAGTTGTGTCAGCTCTTCTACCAGAGAGTGGTCGTCATCAACCTCCGGCTGACGAAAAAGTTCCTCTTCCCCCCGCTTACGGCTGCGATCGATGATCAGATTACGCGCCACGGCATAAAGCCATGAGGATATACTTTGGATCGGGTTCTCTTCCATATCGATCTTCGATAACCGGTAGAACACATCCTGCAATATATCCTCGCTGTCTTCCTTCGAGGAAACCCTCTTCACTATGAACCGTTGTAACTGATGCCGGTATTTCCTGAATATATCCGCTACATCACTCATCTTCCATCGCTCCGGCTATGCGTTTGCGGATGTATTTGCGCTTCTCATCAAAAGTCATACCCTTCATGCGCTCATGGATATGCGCCCGAAACGAATGTCCGCGCCCGAATCCATACATTCCGGCATGATAGTGTCTCAATCTGCCAAACATACCTCCAAACAGCAGCCGGCATAAGATCAGCAGCCCCACCGCCTGCCAATAGTTTATCGCCGACCATCCGATGATAGCCGGAACCAGCGCGTTCCACAACAACATCGTTACCGCAGCTACCCCAGCGATAGCCGCCACGAAAAACACGCCATGCCAAAAATGTCTTGCTTTCTTCATTTTCACTTCTCTTTTTTAAATGGTTACCAACTCAACAGCGCCCGTGTCGCAAGCCCTTACACACCTGCCGCAACCGGCGCAATCCAACGGATATTTCACCCAGGCATAACAATCGGCGCCATACTTCATATCCAATATCCGGTGCCGGCATACGGACACGCAAGCCTCACACCCCGTACATTTATCTTTGTCTATCGACAAAGATACGACCTCTTTTCTTCGACGAAACATTTTAAAATTAATTTTAGCTACCATATCTATCCTCTCCTTGCGCCCCCGCAGGGGGGCAAACCTGTCTGAGCGGCACGCTCAACGTACCACATTCAGACCTGTCTCTACTATGGTAGACGAACAGGCCGGACGGATATTCTATGAGAAGCAAAAAAATGAAGCGCCAACCGCGTTATGCCAACAGTATCAGGCTGAACGCCATAACACCCATTCCTGCCATAAGGCCATAAATGGAAATATGATGTTCGCCGTACTCACGGGCGGCAGGAAGTAATTCATCCAGGGAAATAAAGACCATGATCCCTGCAACAGCCGCAAACACACAACCCAACAGGATGGGCGACATGAACGGCATCAGCAACAGGTATGCAATAAAAGCGCCGACAGGTTCGGCAAGCCCCGAAAGCAGCGACAAACGGAACGCTTTCTTCCTGTCGCCCGTAGCATGATATACAGGAACGGCTACCGCAATACCTTCCGGTATATTGTGAATAGCAATAGCCGCAGCAATGGCAACCCCAAGAGCCGGATTCTCTATTGCAGAAGTAAAAGTAGCAATGCCTTCAGGGAAATTATGAACAGCAATAGCAAAAGCGGTTACCACCCCCATCTTCATCAACCTGGAATCACGTTTCACGGGTTCTTCCATACGCTCCACCGAACGTATCTCATGCGGATTTTCAAACGAAGGAACCAAACGGTCGATCACCCCGATCAACAACATCCCTGCAAAAAAACAGCAAACGGTTAACGACATACCTTTGGTCGTTCCCATTCCGGCCACAAGCAGCTCTTGCGCCTGAGCGAAAATCTCCACAAAGGATACATAGATCATCACTCCTGCCGACAGTCCCAGGGAGAAAGAGAGGAATTTCTTATTGGTACTCTTCGCAAAAAAGGCAATCACACTACCGATTCCGGTAGCCAAACCTGCGAACAGGGTCAATGACAAAGCAATCAGAACATTCTGCTCCATATAAGTATAGTGTTTCGCGTTTTTAATAGTCGTAAAAATATCTTTTTTACTCAATCATTGCAAGTTTTGCGCAAGTAATTTCTAAAATAGCTTCACATTTTAGGGACACGGATTACGCGGATGAACACGGATTTCCATGCGGCATCGTAACTTTCAATTTTCAATTTTCAACTTTCAATTTAAAAAAGTTGCCTGCAGAATTTACGGGTCGTTCTAAAAACTTTGCCCTGATAACCCATGATTCATAATTAATTTCTATCTTTGCCCCGCTATTACGAGATAATAGCATTTAATTCAAATCAATAATTAAAAACAGTATTAAATGGCAACTAAAATCAGATTGCAAAGACACGGACGTAAAGGTTATGCGTTCTATTCAATTGTAATTGCGGACAGCAGAGCACCACGTGATGGTAAATTTACAGAGAAGATTGGTACTTACAACCCGAACACCAATCCTGCTACAGTAGATTTGAATTTCGACAGCGCATTAAACTGGGTACTGAAAGGTGCACAGCCTACCGACACTGTACGTAACATTCTTTCCCGCGAGGGCGTATACATGAAGAAACACCTCCTTGGCGGCGTGGCTAAAGGTGCATTTGGTGAAGCGGAAGCGGAAGTTAAATTCGAAGCCTGGAAAAAGAACAAGCAGACGGGTCTTGAATCTTTGAAAGCTAAACAGGAAGAAGCCAGGAAAGAAGAAGCCAAAGCGCGTCTTCATGCAGAAAAGAAAGTAAACGAAGCCAAAGCCAAAGCGCTTGCTGAAAAGAAAGCGGCTGAAACCGCAACCGAAGCGCCGGCCGAAGCTCCTATTGAAGAACCTGTTGAGACTCCGGCCGAAACTCCTGTTGAAGAGCCTGTGACTGAGACTCCGGACGAGGCTCCTACTGAAAAGGCTGCGACTGAGACTCCGGCCGAATAATCCGGCGTTGTTATGAACGCTTAAAACTTAAAACAATTGGAAAGAGGCATCTCACCCTGCTGTGAAGTTGCCTCTTCTTTTTGGGCATGCCCCCACTCCACTGCAATTCCGGAAGGAATTAACCCCCGCCTTTATTCCATTTCCTGATCATCGTTCTTCACCATCCCTTTATAGTTGTCCGGCAAAGCGCTCTCAACAGCCATATATGCCTCCCGCATGGTGGCTTTTATGTTTTCATTACCCTGTCCTTTGGGCGGAATCGGGTCATGAATCGTAAGAACCATACGGTGGCGACGAATCCACTTGCCCGTACGGGGCAAAATCTCAAAGGAACCATCAATGGTCACGGGAACTACGGCAAGCTGAAGATCATCGGCCAACTGGAAAGCGCCTTTCTTGAAATATCCTATATGGCCGGTGAATGTACGGGCGCCCTCCGGAAATACAACCAAAGAAACGCCATCTTTTAACGACGCTTTGGTCTGGCGAATCGTTTCATATATCTTTTTAGGCCCCGAACGATCAACAAAGATATGCCCCGCACTCTCACAGGCTTTACCGACAAACGGAATCTTACGAAGGCTTCTTTTCATCATCCACTTGAAATTACGTCCCAGAAAGCCATAAATGAGAAAAATATCAAAAGCGCCCTGATGATTGGGTACAAATATATACGATGTCCTTTTCCGGACCTTCTCACGCCCGCGCACCTTTACGGGAATTAATAAAAACAGGCAAATCAGCTGAGACCATAGCTTACCGGGGTAATATCCCCAGAAATGAGCGCCCCATAACAAAGAGCCGATAATTGTGGTCAACGCTGTCAGAAGGGTCAGTACAAACAGGATGGGAAGTGCAACACAAATCTGATAGATATAATACAGCATGCTCATATCACCGTCTGATTCCCGTAGAAGTTTGCTCCATGCGTTGGTGTTCCTCTACCAGTTGCATGTTTTCCCTGGCCTTAGCGGTGAACTCTTTCACCAATCTATGGCTTTTAAACGTATATGGAGCATCTTTGAGTATATCATCTATCTGAGGGGTAAGTACCGGATAAGGCAAGCTGTTGCAAAGCATGACAAAAACATTCGGGCCAAGAATCGTTTCATAATTATCCGAAATAAACTTCTTCACATGTTCACGGGATGCCTTCGTCAATATTTCGCCTTCCCTGTTGATCTCCTCATATATCTCTTTCAGGTCAACCCCATCCAGCATCATGCGGGCCTCTTTACTTTCAAGCTCTTCGATTTTCAGGTCAAAGCCGTTCTTCTTTTCTATAAACCCGTACAGAGCGTCATTCATCGGAGTTCCGCCGGCTTTGACACCATCATAAGCTATGGAGACTTTTATATTTCCATTCTCTACGACCAAAGGCATGATATTATCATCGTTCATGAACAGTGAAGCAAACAACACGGTATCCACCTTACCTTTCATGGTAAACATTCCATGTATGATCTCGGCGGAATCGACCACCGTCCATCCGCCGTCCTGCCGGAGCGTTTTTACAAACAACATTTTCCCGTCCAGCCTGTTGATGGATGACAATCCTTCAATTTTATACTGCCTGCCGCATGAAGTCAGCATAAGCGGTAAACACAAAAAGGGTAAAAGCTTATTCATTCGAAAGCACACGTTTATTCTTCTTTGTACAAAAATACAATCTAAACGCCATCCAAGGAAACATTTTATCAATATTTAAAACTTCACCGCCTGTTTTTCTTTTCCATACTTATCGAAAGTTTACGGATGCCTCCTGTTATTTTCAATTAGTTTACTTAATTTTGCAGGCATCAACGTATGTGTTTCACTTGAAAGACATTTAAACATAACTATAATGAATAAGATGAAGACCTGTCTATCGGCAATAATCATGCTGATGGCGTGCTCCGTAAAGGCGGATGAGGGAATGTGGCTGTTACAGTTAATGCATGAGCAACATTCCATCGACATGATGAAAAAACAAGGATTAAAACTTAATGCGCAGGATTTATATCATCCGAACGGCGTTTCCCTGAAAGATGCCGTCGGGATTTTCGGCGGAGGATGTACCGGAGAGATCATTTCACCGGAAGGTTTGATCCTCACCAATCATCATTGCGGATACAGTTTTGTCCAGCAGCATAGCTCCGTCGAGCACGATTACCTTACGGATGGTTTCTGGGCTACTTCGAGAGATAAGGAATTACCCACACCGGGATTGAAATTCACTTTTATCGAGCGCATAGAGGATATCACAGACTCCATCAACAAAAAGATTGCCGATAAAGAAATCACAGAGGCCGGATCTTTCTCCAGAGGCCTCTGGGATCAATTGGCGCATAAATTACACCGGCAGAGCGACCTGAAAGACAAGAAAGGCATTATCCCACAGATTGTTCCTTTCTACGCAGGCAACAGATTCTACCTGATCTATAAGAAAGTGTACTCCGACGTACGCATGGTGGCCGCTCCCCCATCGTCCATCGGTAAATTCGGAGGCGAAACAGACAACTGGATGTGGCCGCGCCATACCGGAGACTTCTCGATTTTCCGTATTTATGCAGATGCAAACGGCGAGCCGGCCGACTATCATGCAAACAACATCCCGCTGAAAACAGTCAAACACTTACCCATTTCCATTAAGGGCATCGACGAAGGGGATTACGCCATGATTATGGGATTTCCCGGCAGCACCAGCCGTTACCTGACCGTTTCCGAAGTGAAACAGCGCATGGAAGCGTCAAACGCTCCGCGCATCCGTATCCGTGGAGCGCGTCAGGAGGTGTTGAAGGCAGCGATGAACTCCAGTGATAAGATACGCATCCAATACGCCGGCAAATACGCCGGTTCATCCAACTATTGGAAAAATTCCATCGGTATGAACAAAGCCATTATCGACAACAATGTATTAGGAACCAAGGCCGAACAGGAAGATACTTTCCGGAAGTTTGCAGCGGAACAGCAGAATGAGGCCTACCTGAAAGTTGTCGGCCGGATAAATGAAGTCATTGCCGGAACACAGCCGTTGACCTACCAGCGCACTTGCCTTGCCGAGGTCTTTGTCGCCGCTATCGAGTTTAAGACTTCCGGCCCGTTATTCGACAAGATGGAAGAAGCCGTCGGAGAAAAGAATACCGCAAAGGTCGATTCATTGAAAGAGGCTTTCCGGAAAGCGTTCGACCGCATCCACAATAAAGACTATGATCACGAAACGGATCGCCGGGTGGCCAAAGCCCTTCTCCCCCTTTATGCCGAAATGGTTCCACCGGATGAACGTCCCGCGATTTATTCCATCATCACGCAGGAATATAAAGGCGACTACGGAAAGTTCATTGATGACATGTACGATAACTCCATAATGGCCAGTCAGGTCAATCTGGATAAATTCCTCAAAAAGCCCAATCTCAAAGCGTTGGACAATGATTTGTCCCTGCGGTATTATCAGGCGATCAGAGATAAACTCGATACGCTGAACATTCAATTGAATCCTTTGCAAGATGAATTAGAACTGTTGCACAAGACGTATATCCGCGGCCTTGCGGAAATGAAACTCCCCGCCCCATCCTACCCGGACGCCAACTTCACGATGCGTCTGACTTACGGCAACATCAAGTCATATAACCCGCGCGACGGCGTACGTTACAAATACTATACGACAACTAAGGGGGTATTGGAGAAAGAAGACCCTGCCAACCGGGAGTTTCATGTGCCGGCCAAGCTGAAAGAACTGATCCGTAATGCCGATTACGGCGGATATGCCCTGCCGGACGGTGAAATGCCAATCTGCTTCCTTACGAATAATGACATCACCGGAGGTAACTCAGGC
>JAIRNG010000119.1 GCA_031258135.1 Mediterranea sp. (in: CFB group bacteria) | reverse complement strand
GCACCCGACACCCCACCCGCCACACCCCGGCCCACTCCCCAGGAGAGGGAGAAGGACAATACCTTTAACTAATGAACCGAGTAACTTCTGTCTCCCTCTCCTTTGGAGAGGGCCGGGGTGAGGCTGTTGGTGTGTGGGGTGAGGCTGTTGGTGTGTGGGGTGAGGCTTTGGTCACCAGCACATACAGCACAAAGGCGGAGAGGAAACCGGCGACAGAATCTATCAGATAGTGCGCCTGTATGTAGACCGTGGCGCAGCAAAGCAGGAAATAGAAAGGGAAGAGCGCGGCAAAGAGTTTGCGGCTTCCGCGCCATGCCATGATCATGAGTATGGTGGATATTCCCACATGCGAGCTGGGGAACGCTGCGGTAGGCCGTTCGCCCACCTGCTGCGAACCTTTTACCAGATTGTAGAAGAACCCGCGGTCATATTCCGGGGCCAGGAGTACCTGGGGCTTCTTGTTGAAATAATCTCCGATGGCGGGAAATATTCCCGCGTCCACATGCTCCTGTCCGATGACCGGAAAGTAGAATTGAGGGCCTGCGCACGGAACGAATATGTAAGTCAGGTAGTAAACGAAAAAGCAGGTGACCAGCACGAACGCCAACTTCTCAAACAACCCGTAACGATAGACAAAGTAGAACATCGCCACCCCGAAGATCATCGGGTAATAGAAGAAATAGCCCATATTTAACGGCTCGCTCACCCACATTTGCGGCAGGTGATGCGAAAAGAGCATGGCGGGCTGACAGCCGAAGAGCCATTGCTCGGCCGAAGCGAAAACGTGGTCCAGATTCGGCAGCACGCGGTTAAACTCGAACGTATCCGGATACCAGTAGGCCAGTAAACCCATCTGAACGGCTATACGTATAAATGCGGTGATCTTGCAGGGCCTCAGCCGGTAAAGGCGGATCAGTAAAAAAGTCACGCCGGCGATGGCGGCCCTCTCGGCGAACATCGTCAGCGGATGATCCATCCGTCGGAAGAGAAAAAGAATTAAGACGCCGGTGAGCAGGTTGTAGATCAATGACACCTTCTCCACGGCAAACAACCCTTTCCGGGTCTCTATCTTCTTAAACAAATCTAAAGCCATCCTTCATTCCTGTACCAGGCGATGGTCTCTTTTACCCCTTCTTCCAGACTGTATCCGGGGGTGAAGCCAAGCTCTTCCACGGCGGGGGAAATGTCGCAACGCCAGTTTCTTTGTTTCATAATATTATACTTGTCGCTGTTGAGGGCGCTCGTTGTACCCAAGCATCCCGACACGAATTGAGCGAGCAAAGATATAGCTTTTAAAACGAATAACGGACATTTTATATGAAATACGAACGGGTTTCCCAGTTCTTTCCGCACCAGCTCCGAATAGAAACGGCTCGGGTAGGCGTTGCCGTCCGACAGGAAGTAGGAACGTTGGGTGACGTTCCTGTCTATTCCCAGAAAGATGGCTTTTACCAGGTCTTTCACGTAGATGAAAGTCAGGTCCTGACGTCTGAACCCGGCGGAGATATCCAGGTGGCTTTTGATGGTGCGCGCAAGCAGAAGGTAATCCCTGTCCCGCGGACCGTATACTCCGGTGGGGCGATAAATGATGTAGGGGAATCCCGGAATCCCCTCGATGTATCGTTCCGCTTTCAGCTTGCTCATGCCGTAGATTGTGTTGGGAGCAGGCCTGTCGCTTTCCCTGATCGGGGCGTAGTCCTTTTCGTGTATCGGGCCGAACACACTGAGCGAACTGAGGAAAATGAACTGCGCGGGAACCATGTCCAGCCCGGTCAGCGTGTCGATGAAACATTTGGTTTGCCGGTAATTGACGCGGTCGAACTCTTCCTTATCCGTTGTCTTGGTGACCCCTGCACAATGGATAATATGATCGAAAGCGCCGTATGCGGACTTATGTGCGGAAAGTTGGGCGCGCACCTCGTCGGGGCGGGAAAAGTCCAGTTTCAGGAAATGGATATTCCGTTCGCGCAAAAACCTTTTGCTGCTGCCCTGTCTCACCCCGGCCCATACCCTGTACTCTCGCCTCAGCGCCTCCTGAACGATAAAGCTGCCGATGAATCCGCTTGCTCCGGTAATTAATATACTTGCCGCCATCTTTGTTTCTGTGTATCTCTTATGGATATGCCATGCAAATATAACGGATATAAAGAGTATATGCGATACTTTGTTTCGTTTTTTGTGAAGCTCATAAAGGAGCTAAGCATCTTGCCCCATGCGGGAATCCGGTTGAATTACTTCAATAATTACCGTCCCGACGGTGACATGGAACAAATCAATCGATTGATTTTCGCCCCGACGGTGACATGGAGCAAAACTATCGATTGATTTCCTTCCCGACGGTGACATGGAGCAAAACTATCGATTGATTTTTGTCCCGACGGTGACATGGAGCAAAACTATCGATTGATTTTCTTCCCGACGGTGACATGGAGCAAATCTATCGATTGATTTTCTTCCCGACGGTAATGTTTCTTTCAACTATACTGACGAAACCGGCCAGTACAAGGGCGATGAGTATGAATTATTCTCGACCAACATGCGTATAGACCATGAGGTTCACAAGTGGTTAAGCATCGGTAGCAGCCTGCAAGGATCTTATGTGATGCGCGATAAAGCGCAGGACAAACTGGAAAACGCGTTGGTTACCGATCCGCTTGTAAGACCTTACAATAAAGATGGAACGTTGAATACTGAACTTGGAAATAATGTATATAACCTGCTTCTCAACTACCAGCCGGGGGTTTACGAGAACCGCGACAACAATTTCAAAGTATACGTAAATCCTTATATTGAAGTAAAGCCCATAAAGGGGCTAAGCATCTTGTCCCGTGCGGGAATCTGGTTGAATTACTCCAATAATTACCGGTTCGACGGTATTGGTTCGGTGAACTACACCTATGCCAATTCGGAAATAGCAAAGGCCAAGATTACTCAGAACCGCACATACGGTTATCAGTGGGACAATGTGCTGACCTATAACTTCAAGTTGTTCGATGATCACGACTTTACCTTCACGGGCGTGTCTGCATGGAAGTATGACCATGTACAGAATACAGCGATGGATCAGACCAACATCTCGTCTAACAACTTCAAGTGGCATAACATGAAAGGAGATGCTAACACCACAGCAACATCTTCCTACACGATGTCGAAATCATTGGGATTCATCGGGCGTATCAACTATTCTTATTTAGGGAAGTACCTGTTCTCAGCTTCCATACGCCGCGACGGAGCATCAGCGTTGTATAAAGACAATCGTTGGAATAATTTCCCGGCTGCATCCGTAGCCTGGAGAATTTCTGATGAGCGCTTTATGGAATCTACTCAAAGCTGGTTGGACAATCTGAAACTTCGTCTCGGATGGGGTGTTACCGGATCGGCCAGAATCAAAGCGTATAGCTCGGAAAGCAGCCTGGAAGAGATCAATATGTCGTTGGGTGGATTACCCCTGGGCAGTTATCGTTATTCGCAATTCATCACCAACCCCGGTTTAGGATGGGAGAAATCATATAACACCAACATCGGGCTGGACTTTTCACTGTTCGGCAACCGCATTGATGTTACCATGGACTACTACATCACCCGTACCGACGGTGTGATCTGGAGCGTGTTGCTACCCTCTATATATGGTACATATAGACCGGGAGCGAACAATTATAAAACAAACATGAATCTTTGTGAAACGGAGAACCGGGGCTTTGAGCTTACGGCTAACACCCGTAACATCATTACCAAAGACTTCTCGTGGACTTCGGCCCTCACATTTGCCGCCAACAAAGAGAAGATTGCGAAACTGACCGGAGGAACTGCCAACAACATTGCCAATATTGATCCCGAAAGCGGAACCAACACGGGTTATACGCTTATCATCGGACAACCCATCAACTCGTTCTATAACTACAAGTTGGATGGTGTATGGCAAATCGGCGAGGAAAAAGACGCGGCCGTATTCGGCAAACGACCGGGCGACCTGAAAGTGAATGTGCCCAACATGAAACGCATCAGCGAAGGCGTTTATGTAAAGGCCAACAACGATGGAACGGAAACGCAATACGACACGAATTCGAAATATTCATATAGCGCGAACGATTATCAGGTGGTGGGGCACAATTCTCCCGATTGGACAATGGGATTCCAGAATGGATTCAGGTATAAGGATTTTGACCTGAGCGTATATACGTTCTTCAGGTGGGGACAGACCATCAATTACAATATGCTCGGATGGTATCAGCCAAACTATTTTGCCACCAATGCCGCTCCTTCAAGAACCTTTCCCACTTATTTTAACTATTGGACGCCAACGAACCCGTCGAATGATTTCCCTGTAATGAACTATACCGCTTCATCTTCTACTATGACCGGGTTTACGGGACTCAATTATGTGGACGGGTCGTTCTTTAAACTAAAGAACATTACTTTGGGCTATACGTTGCCGAAAACACTGAGCAAAAAACTCTCTATCGATAAGTTCCGTGTATATGGAACAGTGACCAACCTGTTAGTGGTCTCGAAGAGCCACTTGCTGAAAGATTACGATCCGGAAATGAACGGTTCGCTTCAGTATCCGCTGACAAAACAACTTGTTGTGGGTCTTAACGTAACATTCTAATTGTTGAACGATTAAAAAACAATACGATGAAAATGATTAATAAAGCATTATATAAGAGCGCATGGAGCTTATGTCTGGCGCTGTTCATCAACTCATGCAGTTTGGATGAATACAATCCGGTGGCATTGTCCGAAGACAATGTGCTCAATAGTTTCGATGGTTGGAAATCCTATCAATCCAATTGTTATACGGGGCTTTGGGGCTCACTCATCGGGATGCCCTACGGACTTGTTTCCGAATTGGGTACCGACTTATGGACGTTTCCATACAATAATCATGGTAGCCTCAAGCAGCTCATTGCTTACGAAGAATTTACGAACGACATGGGTGTCGTTACAAACACGTGGGATTTTGCCTGGGGGTCGATCAAAGATTGCAATAAAGCCATTCAGCTTTCTACACAACTGACAGATGGTAATGCTGCCGATATTGCTATCCTGACCGCCGAAGCCCGGTTCCTCAGAGCCTATTACTATTCGGTACTGGTTGCACAGTTTGGTGAAGTGCCACTCATTGTAGAGGGCGATCCGGAAAAGAGCTTAACGCCGCAACGCAGTACGATGGCCGATCTCTACAGCCGGATATTGTCCGACCTTAGAGTGGCCTTTAACACCTTGCCGGTGACACCTTATGACAACAATCCATCACGTGTTACCAAAAAGTCGGCCCTGGGAATCATGGCGCGTGTGTATGCACAGGGTGCAGGCGAAGGCCTGAGCGAAGGAAGCAAATCATATTGGGTACGTGCCAAAGAAGTGGCCGACTCACTGATTACTTATCAGAGCGCCTACGGCGCAACATTGTATGACGACTTCGGAAAGGTGTTTGCTTCCGCTAACAACAGGAACAATGCCGAGGCCATTTTTACGGCTTACGGACTCAACCCTTACGATGTATCCTACAACTATGCGACCGGCAATACGAAGCCGAACCTGTATCTGCACTACTATCCCAAGTTCGACGATGCCTTCGGAACGGCCGATGTATTTAGAAGAACAGTGAATTCGAATACGCAGAATGCCTACTACGGACGTCTCAACCAGCAATTTATTGCGCCGACCAAATATCTGATCGATTGTTTCGATGCCGGATACGACAAACGCTGGGAGAATACATTTGTCACTGCGTTTACCAACTATTCCGGCGTGCAGGCCATTACCAGCCTTGTTTCAGGTATCCCCGGTCCGGCTAACGTAACGTACGATGCGGCAACGGTAGGACTTACCGAGGCTATATGTACGAAATACGGCCTGGACGCCTCGCACGTCGGTAAGAAGATCTATCCTTATGCTGACGTTAATGCACGCCTGACGGATTACAATGCTGCATGGCAGTACATACCGAAGGTGTGGAGCAAAGGAGCGCACAATGGGGCGATTGCCGGCTTGGAAGAGGTGTCGAACGCCAATGTACATCCTTATCCGCTGGCAGCCGATGAAGACCGTTTCTTTGCCTATTTAAGTAAAGAACCCCTGAGTGGTGCCGATAAAAAGGCACGTGCTTACATAACGATAAACATCGACGATATGTTCGATACGTCCGACCCCACCGGAAGCACCTACAAAGGCAATGTGTCGAACAACGGCTTTACCCCTCCGAGCCTTATCATGGTATATCCGGCCATGATGAAGTTCAACCACAACTTCGACGGAGCATGGTTAGGCGGCAACTTCCAGCAAAAGTTGGGTAACATCATGGTGATGCGTATGGCGGAAGTTTACCTCATTGCAGCCGAAGCCACACTGAACAGTGGCGGAAGCGCGACGGAAGCCGCAGGCTATCTGAACGTACTGCGCGAACGTGCATGTCGCAATGCCGCTGATTTCAACACCTTGACCGGCATGCAGCTTACAACAGCCACAATAGACGATGTGTTCGACGAATACGCACGGGAACTTTGCGGCGAATTTAATCGTTGGGCTATACTGAAGCGCAATAAAGCCTTCGAAAGCCGCTTGCAGAAATATAATAAAACAGCTTTCTCGAACTTTGTAGCCGGCAAACATTACAAACGCCCGATACCGTATGCATTCCTGAATCAGATCAATAATGCCGAAGAATTTGGGAACAATGGTTATTAGCGGCAACGGAGAGTTCGCCATAGGTATGGTAGGGATTGCCCCATGCGGGAATCCTGTTGAATTACTTCAATAATTACCGGTTCGATGGTGACATGGAGTAAATCAATCGATTGTTTTTCGTCCCGACGATGACATGGAGCAAATCAATCGATTGATTTTCGTCCCGACGATGACATGAAACAAATCAATCGATTGATTTTCGTCCCGACGGTGACATGGAGCAAAACTATCGATTGTTTTTCGTCCCGACGGTGACATGGAGCAAAACTATCGATTGTTTTTCGTCCCGACGGTGACATGGAGCAAAAGGATTCCCGGTGCAAAACGGATTGGGGTTATCTATTCCAGCATCAGGCTCATGTATAACCGGACCCGGTCGAAGATCATCGCACTGAGTTCGTGGGCGGTCAATTTGAAGTGTTCTTTTTCTAATGCCTTGGGGCTAAAGGTACAGGCTCCGTTGTCGATGTAATAATATCCGTTGTTACATGCCAGTTGTTCATCGGTCAGTCGGATGTTGATTCGTTTTTCGGGGTGGGTGGTCGCATAAAGGCTA
>JAIRNG010000105.1 GCA_031258135.1 Mediterranea sp. (in: CFB group bacteria) | reverse complement strand
AGATGTCATGGGCGGTTGTTATTTCGCTTCAGCTCAAATCAGTATTCCTCTTCGTTAAAGAAAAAGTCTTCCTTACTGGGGTAGTCCGGCCAGATATCTTCGATGCTTTCATAAATCTCTCCTTCGTCTTCCATTTCCTGAAGGTTTTCAATCACTTCAAGAGGCGCACCCGATCTCATGGCGTAATCTATAAGTTCGTCCTTAGTTGCCGGCCAGGGGGCATCTTCGAGCTTCGACGCTAATTCCAGTGTCCAATACATAGTTCTTTAAGCATTTTAAAATGTGAATAATATTTCCTTTTTCTATTTTCCGGCAAAAGTATAATAAAATTTATCACTTACAAATATTATCCCAAAATATTTCACGTGTTTCCTTTGTCACGTTTATCCGGCGTGATAAAACGAACAGATAATCCGACAAACGATTCATATAGGACAAAACTTCGGACGAGACTTTATACTCCTCAGACAACGCCAGAATACGCCTTTCCGCCCTTCGGCACACCGTGCGGCACACATGGCAGACAGCCGATCCGCGACTTCCTCCGGGAATGACAAACGCACGCAAAGGAGGTAGCGCCTCATCCATTGCATCGATCTCCTGTTCTAACCCGGCAATATGACCGGGAGTGATGATACTCGCTTCGCGCAATTCCACTTTCTCCTGATCGGTTGCCAGGTGGGAACCAATCGTGAAAAGCATGTTTTGTATTTTCAACACCACACTCCTGTCTTTCTCATCCGTCAGATAAGTCGCCAACAGGCCCAGTTGGGCATTCAACTCATCAACAGTTCCATACGCTTCCAGACGGACGTGCGTTTTTGATACCCTCGTACCGCCAATCAGAACGGTAGTGCCTTTATCACCGGTTTTTGTGTAAACAAGACTTTTTTTCATACGTAAATATTATTGTGTTTCCCACTACCGGGAGCTTGTTGCGGCATTGCATAAATGCTTGCCTAAAAGTTGACCGTATAGTGTTGCTTTATCTTGGATTTATCAAAAAAAAGAATTCCAAGGTAGTATAAATCGAAAGTAATACCGACTCTTTCATCGGCTGTCACCTGTTTCCAGAAGGCCTTCGTCGCTGTAGAATGGTATATATCCCATATTACGATCATCGAGCGATCTCCCACCCGTTCAACGCCATACTCAAACAGGTTTTCCATAAACGCTATATCTTCCGGCCTGTCTATATACAGGAAATCGATGCTTCGTTCCCGCAAAAGCCCGATAGTATCCATAGAAACCAACGGAATATATTCGGCTCCTCTTCTTGCCGCCCGCAGATAACCGGATGTAATTTGTGAACACCCGCTATCAACAACAGTCAAAGGTTGCGCCCAATTGACCAACCTGAATAATAAACGGTTAACTTTCTTTGAGCGGCAGCTTTCCCTCTCCTTACTCATGCGGCCGGCGCGTTTTTCATTCTCAAGTTCCCGGTATGCATAATAGGGTGTTCTCTCATAGATCACATTCGTAATAAAGTTAAAGGCAAAAGGAGAATGTACGCCATATCCGCAACGATAAGGGAAACGTTTCAGCCATATCAGGGCTTGTTTAATATTACGCATTTATCAGTTCGCTTTCTATTATTGAACACAAAGATAGTTTTTTAACTTCATAGTTCGCAGGTTTGCCCCGGACAATCAATACGCTAAAAAATATTTCTGAAATCCGGTTAACAAGATAAAACTTTAATTACTTTTGTCCCTTTGTAATATGATACACATCCTATGAACAATGTATTGGTTCTGTTAGACAGCCTGAGCGACTGGAAACCCTATTATGAAACCAACAGCATTCTTACCGTTTCGGATTATCTGAAACATAAACCATCCGGGAAAGAATCTAAAATAGTCATTAACCTTAGCAGCGATTACAGCTACAACTCCGAAGGATATTATGCGTCCCTGCTGGCTCAGGCGCGGGGACATAAAGCCATCCCCGGCATCGACACCATCAACAAACTGGAAAGCGGTACGGGTATACGCATGGATGCCGCCTTACATAAGCACTGCTATCAATGGATTCAAAAAAACAACATCCCCGAAGGTAACATCTGGTATCTCAATATCTATTTTGGCTCCTGCCGTGAAAAAGGGCTGGACCGCATTGCGCGTTTCATCTTCGACAACTATCCCGCCCCCATTCTTCGCATAGGGTTCAACACACGCCAACGTAATCAGATAGAAACCATACAAGCCGTATCGTTGAAAAGCCTTTCGGGCGAAGAGCAGGACTTCTTCGCGTCGGCGCTCGATAACTTCAATAAAAAAATATGGAGAGTCCCGCGCTCGCCCAGAAACGGCCGTTACAATCTGGCCATTCTGCATGACCCGGCAGAAAAGTTCCCGCCAAGCAACAGGAAGGCCCTGAACAAGTTCCTTGATATCGCTAAGAAAATGGATATCCACGCCGAGCTGATAACCGAGGAAGATTCCGTCAGGCTCATGGAATTTGACGCCTTGTTCATCCGTTCGACCACATCACTGAATCATATCACGTTCCATCTTTCACAAAAAGCCAGGCAAAACGATATGATAGTGATAGATGATCCGTTATCGATCATCAGATGTACAAACAAAGTCTATCTGAACGAACTGCTCGAAAGAGAAAAGATTCCTATCCCCATTTCCAGACTGATATTCAGATCCAGCGAAAACGATTTCAAAGAAGTATCAGCCCAGTTGGGCGCCCCGTTTATCGTAAAAATACCTGACGGTTCTTTCTCCCACGGTATGCGCAAGGTAACAAACGAGGCGGATTTTGAGAAAGCCCTCTGCATCTTGTTCGAAAAGTCGTCTATCATATTGGCGCAGGAGTATATCCCTACGGACTTCGACTGGCGCATAGGGGTTCTCAACGGCGAAGCGCTTTATGCCTGCAAATATTACATGGCAAAAGGACACTGGCAGATATACAACCATGACGTGAAAGGCTGCGACCAGTCAGGATTGGTAGACACCCTGCCTTTGTACCGGGTTCCGCAGAATGTAGTGCGCACTGCGCTCAAAGCCTCGTCGCTCATAGGAAAGGGGCTGTATGGCGTAGACCTCAAGGTGATAAACAATAAAGCGATGGTTATCGAGGTGAATGACAATCCCAGCATTGACCATGGCGTTGAAGATGCCATACTTGGCGACGAGCTATACTACCGCATACTGAATTATTTCATCCGCTCGCTGGAACTGAAATCGCGATGAATCCCGGCATATTGATCGAACGCATCTCGTTGGCCGAACTTGATGATTTAATGAATATTGAAGACATTTGCTTCGGACCGGACGCTTTCCCGCGCCGGCAGATGCTTTATCTCATCACCCGTTCCAAAGGAATATTCCTCGTTGCAAAACACAACAATCAGGTAGCGGGATACGTATCGCTTATCACAAACCGCCGCCATCATACCGGCAGGATATATTCCATTGCAGTTTCTCCACAGCACAGAGGAAACAGGATTGGCGAAGCGTTACTCGAAGCAGCCGTGGAATATGCCCGCAATACAGCATTGAAAGCCGTCTTCCTGGAGGTGAGAACGGATAACGACGCTGCGATCTTCCTGTATAAAAAGAAAGGATTTGTGAAACGCTTACTCAAACCGGACTACTATAAAGACGGAACAGATGCGTACAGCATGGTTCTTAACCTGTAACCTTACTCATTTTCTTAAACCCATACATCGTTTTCCAATATCCGACTTTATTTCATAAGCAAAAAGGAAGTTTTTCATTTATTATTGATTACTTTTGGGAAATTCAATCTAACTTCATAAAACCACGAGAGCTATGGCAACAATCCTAAGATCTGAAGAGCGGGAGTTTAAAGATAATCCCAACAGAATAGATAATTTCAGATTGCTCACGGATATTTCCAACGTCAAAAAGGGGATAAAGCCCCAATACCTGAACTTTGATTTACGGCAACTGAATCCGGGACAATATTGCTCGGCATACCATTTCCACAGGTATGCCGAAGAGCTGTTCATGATAACATCCGGATCAGCAACGCTCAGAACCCCCGATGGCCTGGAAGTCGTGAACAGTGGAGATTTGGTCTTTTTTGAATCAGGCGAAACAGGAGCGCACCAACTGTATAACCACACTGCAGAACCCTGCGTTTATCTGGACATAAGAACATCCATCGGATATGATGTATGCGAATATCCGGATTCGAATAAAATATATCTCATCCCATCAGGCGAGATATTCAACAAAGATACAGAAGTGGGATACTTTGATGGAGAAGACAAGGTCAGGGAGATTTGGGAGAAGCTGATCAGATAATCAGCAGCAGACAAAGATTACTCATGAAGATAGGAGATAAGGATTGCCGTTAAATTGCCGATACACCGCCGTCATTGCCGTTAAAGAAACAAGGAAGATACTTATTTTACAGATGTGGGGGAAATTCAGATAAAATAAAAAGCTAAGCAGTTGATTCTTCAATACTTAGCTTTTATCGTAGTACCCAGACCCGGGGTCGAACCGGGATGGAAGTGAATCCACTGGTGTTTGAGACCAGCGCGTCTACCGATTCCGCCATCTGGGCTTAATTGCGGTGCAAATATAGAGATTATTTTCATCATTGCAATAGTTTTTGCTGAAAAGGGGTTAAAAAGGATAAAACATATAAAGCCCGATATATTCTTTATAAAATAAATGGTACATTAGCAAAAACTTTTAAAACCGTCTATAAAATGACTAATAAAGACAATTATTGCGTAATTATGGGTGGCGGAATTGGCAGTCGTTTTTGGCCATTCAGCCGCAAAACCTTACCTAAACAGTTTCTTGATTTTTTTGGAACAGGGCGCTCGCTTCTGCAGCAAACGTTCGATCGGTTCAATAAAATTATTCCGACAGAAAATATTCTGGTAGTCACCAACGAGATGTATGCAGATCTGGTTCGGTTTCAGCTACCGGGACTTCATCCGGAACAGGTATTACTTGAGCCGACAAGAAGAAATACAGCGCCTTGCATTGCATGGGCATCCTATCATATACGTGCGTTAAATCCCAATGCCAATATTGTTGTCGCTCCATCCGATCACCTGATCCTCAAGGAGGGCGAATTTCTGGAGGCTGTGGAGAAAGGACTTGAGTTTGTTTCCCTTTCCGACAATTTACTTACGTTAGGTATAAAGCCTAATCGTCCGGAAACAGGATATGGATATATCCAGATTGCAGATAAAGAGGGTGAAAACTTTTATAAGGTGAAAACTTTCACTGAAAAGCCTGAGTTGGAACTGGCCAAAGTATTTGTGGAAAGTGGAGAATTTTACTGGAATTCCGGACTGTTCCTTTGGAATGTCAACAGCATTATTGCAGCAATAGAAAAGGTTTTACCCGAACTTTGCAATATCCTCAGGAAAGGAGAAAAATTATATGGCACCCCGGAAGAGAAACTCTTCATTGACGAAAACTTCCCGCTGTGCCCTAATGTATCCATTGATTTCGGAGTAATGGAAAAGGCTGATAATGTGTATGTCTCACTGGGTGATTTCGGATGGTCGGACTTAGGAACGTGGGGATCTCTGTATGATCAGTCTTCTAAAGATGAAAACGGAAATGTTGTGCTTAAAGGCGAATCACTGATTTACAGTAGCAAAGACAATATCATTGTCCTGCCTAAAAACAAATTAGCCGTTATCGAAGGACTTGAAGGCTATCTTGTAGCAGAATCGGACAATGTACTGCTTATATGCAAGAAAGACGAAGAACATGCTATCCGTAAATATGTGAACGACGCACAGATCAAAATGGGTGATGAATACGTTTAGCGGTTTAAAGTTTTCTTTTGACTTGCGCACTCTCCCAGCCTATCATTGCTTTTTTGCGTGATGGCCCCCACATATAGCCGCCAAAAGCCCCTGTTGATTGTATTACGCGATGACATGGGATCAGAAAGGCTATCGGATTTTGTCCGACAGCAGTTCCGACTGCACGATTGGCTTTCGGATTTTCGATACTCCGGGCTATATCTCCATAGGTTGCCAGGTTGCCCATCGGTATTTTCAATAATGCCTCCCATACTTTCATCTGAAATGTCGTGCCTTTGATGTGCAGTTTTATTTCATTGAGCGCAGGCCGGTCTTTCGTGAACACAAGGAGTGCGTCTTGTTGTATCCGGTCGGTCGTATTGGCATAGACGGCATGGGGGAATTTGCCTTTCAGTACATTCAAAGCATCGGTTTCATTCTCAACAAAGGCTATATAGCACACGCCTTTCGGGGTTGAAGCGGCCAGGGTTGTTCCAAACGGACTATCCGTAAAATTATAGTTGATGGTCAGGCTCTCTCCACCGTTTTTATACTCGCCGGGCGTCATACCTTCGATCTTTACAAACAGGTCATGTAATCTCCCCATACCCGACAAGCCCACTGCGCAGACAGCATCCGACAGCGTGGTTTTGCTTTCCCGCAAGATACGCTTGGCATATTCAACACTCATGTATTGCACAAATTGCTTGGGACTTACCCCCGACCACTCGGTAAACATCCGTTGAAAATGGTATGGACTCAGATTTACATGGGCCGCCACTTCATTCAACGAAGGTTGTTCGCGGAAGTTTTCATCAATGTACTCAATCGCATGCCTGATGCGATCAAAATCTATTTTTTGTTGGATATCCATTACGCACACCCGTTATTCTTTCCGGTTGAAACAAAGATATGCCATAAATAGAAAAAAGACAATCCGTTTCTTGCTTTTGTGCTTTTTAAGGCAAAAATAGTTGTAAAAATGTCATCAAGACATTTAATGAGGCAAATACATTTGCAAAAGTTCCAGGCATCTTAAATTGAAAATTACCATGCGGCATCGTAACTTTCAATTTTCAATTTTCAATTTCTCAGGCGTTCGGGTCGATGTACGTTCCACCGTTGTAGTCGTCGTCTTCGTCTTCGGGGCCTTCGGGTTGTGTGGTGGGGCCTTCGTGGGGCTGCTGGTCTATTGAAGCCTCACCCCGGCCCTCTCCAACCAACGGTCGGTGCAAGTCAAAGGAGAGGGAGGAGGGGGGGTACTTCTTGTTTATTTATCTTGTATTTTCTTCCTTTCTCATTTATCATTAGGCTAATAAGATGTCTATTAGGGAGCTAATAGAGTGTCTATTAGGAGGCTAATAAGGTGTCTATTAGGGAGTTAATAGAGTGTCTATTAGGAGGCTAAGAAAGTTGTCATATAGAGGCTTATGACGTTGTCATATAGAGGCTTCTGCGATTCACAGATAGAGGCTTCTGCAATTCACAGATAGAGGCTTCTGCGATTCACATAATCCGTGTCAAAATCCTCCGGTGGTATTAAATCGTAAATAGTCTAATCGTAAATAGCCGCAGGCGTCAAGGTTCTTGGACACACCGCAC
>JAIRNG010000055.1 GCA_031258135.1 Mediterranea sp. (in: CFB group bacteria) | reverse complement strand
CCTGCGTGACAGGCAGGTATTCTAACCAACTGAACTACCACACCAATATTTTCTTTCATTAAAGCAATCTCGCGTGATTGCGGATGCAAAGGTAGAGATTTGTTCCATATTTGCAATAGATAAATCGAAAAATATCTTCTTTTTTATAACTTTGCAGCCCATACAGCTAACAATAAAGAACTTAAATATGGAGAATACACCAATTAGTCGAAATCTGATTGACGAAACCATTCGGGATTTCCGGGTATCCGACTTTTCAAAAGCCACCATTCGCGAGGTGAAAGCTATCGCCGCTAAAGCAGAAGCCGCTTCGGGGGTGGAATTCATCAAAATGGAAATGGGCGTTCCGGGTCTCCCGCCTTCTGCTGTCGGCGTACAGGCTGAGATTGAGGCGTTGCAAAAAGGAATCGCCAGTCTTTATCCGGATATTAACGGTTTACCTGAACTGAAAAAGGAGGCGTCGAACTTCATTAAAGCGTTCATCAACGTCGACCTCAGTCCGGAAGGTTGTGTGCCTGTTACCGGCTCTATGCAGGGTACGTTTGCATCTTTCCTGACTTGTAGCCAGTGTGATGAAAAGAAAGATACCATCCTGTTCATTGATCCCGGTTTCCCTGTACAGAAGCAGCAATTGGTTGTTATGGGACAGAAATATGAAACTTTTGACGTATATGAGTTCCGTGGCGACAAGCTGAAAGGGAAGTTGGAAAGTTACCTTGGTAAGGGGAATATTTCGGCGATCATCTACTCCAATCCGAATAATCCAAGTTGGACTTGTTTGAATGAAGAAGAACTTCAGATCATTGGCGGCCTGGCTACAAAACATGACGTGATCGTGCTTGAAGACCTGGCTTATTTTGCCATGGACTTCCGCCATGACCTGGGCAAGCCTTACCAACCACCTTACCAACCGACAGTAGCCCGCTATACAGACAATTATGTCTTGTTAATCTCGGGTTCCAAAGCATTCAGCTATGCCGGACAACGTATTGGGGTGGCCTGTATCTCCGATAAGTTGTATAACCGTAGTTATCCGGGGTTCAACAAACGCTATGGCAGTGGAACGTTCGGTACGGTTTTCATCCACCGTGTGCTTTATGCACTGTCTTCGGGTACAAGCCACTCGGCGCAATACGCTATGGCGGCCATGTTTAAAGCGGCAAATGAGGGTGGATACAATTTCCTTGACGAAGTGAAAGTTTATGGTGAGCGTGCGCATAAGCTTAAAGAAATCTTCTTGCGTCACGGTTTTTACCTGGTATACGATAACGATGCAGGCAATCCCGTAGCCGATGGATTTTATTTTACGATCGGTTATCCCGGCATGACCGGCGGCCGGTTGGCGCGGGAGTTGATGTGCTACGGGGTAAGCGCCATTTCACTCGTAACCACAGGAAGTCATCAGGAGGGTCTGCGCGCCTGTACTTCGTTCATTGAAGACCATCAGTATGATCAGTTGGACGAAAGAATAGCCATTTTCGCTAAAAACAATCCAATCTGAGGATTTAGCAATCAGGCGATTTCTACTTCAGGTGATTGAAGGGTTAGTCCCTCTGCCGGACGAAGCTCCTCCGATTCTCCGGACGGTCCATTCAAAATCCTCTTTGGGGATTTTGGCTTTATTCTTCATCTTGGTGCGGTAGTTGTAAATGGTATTGATGGAGTATCCCAGGAAGTTTGCTATCTTGCCGTTGTCATTCAGTCCCAGCCGCATCAGGGCATATATGCGGAACTCTGTACTCAGCCCTTCGCCTTTCTTGAACGTCACCTGTTCGGTGTCGTGCAGTAATGAGTTGAAATCCTCTGTAAAATTGGGGAACAGGTGCATGAATATCTCGTCGAAGTTGCGATAGAGTTTTTTGAGTTCTTCTTCCTTCAGGTTGCTCTTTTGGGTGATGCGGTACAGTTCGTTAATCTCTCTGTCCTTGATCCGTTTGTTGACCATTTTGCGGTAGCGGTCCAGCTTTTCGATATAGTTTGAACATTCGTCGAGGAAGTAGCCGATATACTCTTCCTTGATGTGGTTTGCCTCGTTGATCTCCAGGTTGATCTTCTTGAGTTCGTTGTTCATGTCGGAGAGTTTCCGGTTCAGCTTGTTCAGTTCGGTGTTGCTTTCCTGCAATTGCTTGCCGATCTTTGTTCTTTTCTTCATTTGCAGGTAGACGTAGCACACTGAGGCGGTGAGCAGCAGGGAGAGGATACTGATGAATATGAGCAGCAGTTGCAGTTTGTCTTTCTGTCTCCGGCTGGCCCGGTTGTAGGCGTGGTCGATGATGGTCTGTATGTTCAGCACTTCGGAGCTTCGGATGCGGGTGTTGTAGTCGTTGATATTGTCTAACGAGTAGCGGATGTAGCGGTAGGCGCGGTCAACGTTTCCCTGCTTCATTTCTATGCCGGCCAGGACGGAGATGGAGGCGTTGTCCCTGATGGCTGACTGGATGTCGGATATGGCTGACAGGAGCAGGTAGTTCTTTTCCATCTCGGGGTCGTTCGCCTTCCGGTGGATGAGCGAGCGGAAAAAAGTTACCAGCGCATATTGCGCCGTGCCCGGGTAGGTGAGCGCCAGCCGTTTGTCGTTGATTTGCAGCGCTTCGTCTATCCTGTTCTCTTCGCGGAGTTCGGCTTCCCTGATCCTGAGCCAGGCTTCGGACTCTTTGCCGGTGTTTGCCTTGATCGTGTCGCTGTAGAGTTTCGATTGTTGCCAATACCATCCCTTGTCCCTCACGTTTTGGGAATAGGCTCCCAGACCGGCATAGATGTAGCGGTAGGCCTGGTGGTATTCGTTCCGTTGCAGGGTGTCGAGACAGGCCGGCTTGACTCTTCCGATCAGGTCGAGCGCTTCTTTGAACATGCCTAAGGTGGAAAAATAGATGGCCGAAGCAATGGAGGTCTCGTTGATTTTGTGGTGGTCGTTGAGTGCGTAGGCGATGTCGAGGTTCCTGTTCAGGTAGTGGATGGCCGAATCGGAGATGTAGGAGCGATATTCGTTGTACAGGCTGTTGTTCAGCCGGTAGAGTTGCGTTGCGGACAGCGACGCTTTATTACTTTCGAACTTGAGTTCCGCTATTTTCCGTTCTTTTTGTTCGACGTAGATGTCTTTGTTCTCGATTTTGGCATCCAGCACTTTGAACAGTGAGTCGAGTCTGTTTCCGGCCGGTAACGGCCGGCAAAGCCCTATCAACAACATCAGGGTAAGTGTTTCTTTCATGGCGGTTATGATTTTAGTTCCAAAGATAATAAAAATCCTGATATGGAGAGACTGATACGGGCTGTATTATATTGTCACCTTTTTTCGTAAAGGGCCATAGTTCACCGGGGGCGTTTCCTATCGGCCCCTGGGGGCCTTCTGTTGTGGGGTATATATAGGGTACCCTTATAACATATATAAGGCACCCTTATAATATATATAGGGTACCCCTATAATATATATAAGGCACCCTTATATATACCACACTTGGCGGATGACCATAGCGCTGTCAGGAATTGCGAAACATTAAACGGTGACGCCGCTATGCCTTGGCGGTCATTTCCCGGATGTCTTGCCGGCAACATTCAGTCCCAGCGCTTTGATGTAGCCTGTCTGGACAATGTTGTTTTCCAACCGGCTTGCCTCGATAAAGTCTGTCAGGGCTTTGCGGGCTACGGCCTGGTCGGGGCGCGCCTGACGAATCTCTTTGTAGGTGCTGCGGGGCGCTTCGGAGAATTTCACCACCACGTCCCAGTCAGTCGGCGGATTGATCCCTACGAATGAGGAGTTATGGATCTTCTTATAAGGCCAGAAGGTCCATCCGATATTGTTCTCTTCCATCGTGCGGCAAAAGGCCGACATCCATTCTTCCTTGTTGTGCCCGATTTCTCCCATGTACATGGGCAGGTTGGTCTTGTCGCGGAACTCGATAATCTCCCTGATAGCTTCCGGCGTGGGTTCTCCTCCGTAGCGGTGGCAGGAATAGATGATCTTGGAGTCGAATGTCCAGTCTTTGAACGGGCTGAAATTGCCGTTCCACTGTGCGCCTCCCAGCAGGATGATGTGGTTCGTGTCTACCTTGCGGATGGCGGCCACTCCTCTCTTGTACAGCTCCTCCAGCTTGCCGTTGAACTCCTCTTTCTGCTCGAAGTAGGGGGCGACAGGCTCGTTAAACAGCTCGTAGCCCAGGATGACGGGTTCGTCGCTGTACCGGGCCGCGATTTTCTGCCAGATGTCGCAATAGAGTTGCCGGCTGGTTTCGCTTTCGAATATCCAGGGATAGCCGTAACTGTCGTCGATGTTGTCGCCGGTCTGTCCGCCCGGTGCATCGTGCATGTCGAGTATCAGGTAAAGTCCTTCGTCCCTGCACCACTTCACCACCGAGTCCACACGGGCGAATCCATCCTGGTTGACGGTCAATCCCATGTAATCTTCGTCGGTGAAAAGTTTGTAGTGGAAGGGCAAACGGATGGTGTTGCTTCCCGTTCCGGCGATGAACCGGATGTCTTCCCGCGTGATGTAGTTGTCTTTGAAAGCCTTCCAGAACTCCGCCGTGAAGTCCGGGCCTACCAGTTGGCAAAACATCTCGTTGATGAACCGGGCCGAGTTGGTTTTGCTGAATCCGAACATATATCCTTCGGGGTTGAGCCAGTTTCCCAGGTTTGCTCCTTTGATGAAAAACCTTTTCCCGTCCGGGGCGATAAGGTCTTTATCTTTTATTTGGATGAACTTTCCGGTTCCGGCATGACGGCCGGCCTGCGTCTGTGCCGGCAGGTGGTTCGGCAACAGAACCGCCGTTGCCAATGCCATTGATAATAAGAACTTGTTGTGCATAAAAATCGGTTTTATGGTTTATGTTTATGGATTCTCGAACAACCCCAGCCGGCTCTCTTCCACTGCTATTCTCTGCAATTCGTGAGAGAAGTTGCCCGATGCGCTTTTCGATATCCTGGGGTTGCGCGTGCACTTGCAGGGAAGACAGGAAAAGCAGTACGATAATAGAGAATGATGCTCCGTAATTCATGGCTATCGTTATTAGTTGAGAGTTATTTTGCCGTAAAAGTAAATAAAAGCCGGAAATAAAAGTCCGGGAAACTTTGCCGGTGAATAAAAAAGTGAAAAGTGAAAAAGAGTAATCTGTTATGTACTAACGGGTTGTTTCATTTGTATACCCGTAAAAAAGTAAATACATTTGTTGGATAAAGATCGTCTTTGGCTACGGTGTGGAATCTCTTGTGGCCGGAAGTTCAAACTTTAATCATAAACGAAAGGCAAGAAATCATGAGATGTAAACGGAGAATGGGATTGACGGTCATTGCGGTTATGGCCGGATTTGGGAAGATTTGCGCCCGTCTGCTGTTGAAATGACCTGAAGTTAGCCGGATTGTAAAGTGAAACAATCCGCGTGACCCGTGTCTCTGTGTTCGCCACCCTCCGGCGTTCAGAACATACTCAGATACTCCACCAGATTGACTTCCCGTCCGAGCAATAACTTCTTCCGGACGCGATAGCGGAGCGTCTCCACCCCGCGAACAGAGATGTTCAGCAGCGGAGCGATCTCCTTGGACGAAAGGTTCATCTTGATATACGCACACATCATGCGTTCGTTGACCGACAAGTCAGGATGTTCCTGTTGCAGCCGTTTCATGAAATTGTTATGTATCAGGTCGAATTGCTCTTCAATCCGTTTGAGCATATCGTCCGATTTAATATTCGAATCAATCTTGTTGCCTGTAATCAGCAAAAGCTGCCTGATATCCTTCCCTTTCCGTTCCTTAGCCGCCGCCATCACCTTGAACAGGTCCGCCTTGATTTCGGTAAGGATTTCATTCTTACGGACAACGTTAATCATCAGGTTGGCCATTTCCTGACTCTTGTATCGCAAGTCATGCTCCAGCTTCTCCTTCTCGAGCTGAATGATCTGCCGTTCCTTCTCATGAAGCTCCCTCTCCTTCTCGATGACCGCCTGCCGCTTCTTGCCCTTCACGCGCACGTCGTCCCATTTATAGACACACCACATCAAAGCGGCAAGCGCAAGCAGATAGCAAAGATAAGCCATCCCCGTGCGATGCCACGGAGGCGATACGTAGAACGTAAACGAATCCGTTGCGGACATGGCATCGGCAAAAACCGCCTTCACCTGGAAAGTATGATTGCCCTCGGCCAGATTACTGTACTCCTTCTGCGTAGACTTCGTGAAATCCGACCAGTCGCCCTCATCGAGCCGGTACTGGTAACTGACGTCCTCGCCATGGGTAAAAGAAGATATGCCATACTCAAAACGCAGGATATTCCGGGAATACGGCACTTCCGGGCGGGTCTTCCGGCCGAGGAAATTATCCGTGTAAATCAACGAATCCCCGGGATGGGAAACAAACACATTATGGATACGCACAGTCCTGCCGTAATCTTTCCGCGCCTTTTGCGCAGGGATACGCGCCAGCGCAAAACCATTATCGTTAGGAATCACAATCAGAGAGTCGGACAATGGGATCAGCGTCTCCGCACCGCTTACCAGCTCCACCCCGGACATATCCAGCGGCAGGATATGAGTCGACGCCCCACGCTTGTAGGTCACCAGATTCGAGATACACACCTCATGCCGGTTCAATCCGATCAGGCGGCCGTTATACTCCTTTATCGAAAAATAAGGCTTCGCGCCGTTCAACCGGCTGTTCATCTCCTCCGAACGCTCCATGCGGCCGGCGGAACGGTTGTATGTATAAACACCGTCCGGCGTAGAAAAATAAACCCTGCCGCCAATCCGGTTGATACGTATCTTCTTACCCGAAGGCAAGCCATCCTTCCCGTCGAAAAACGTCTGCCTCACCACGCCGGTCAACGCCGAATCAAGCTCCACACGCATACACCGGTTCAGGTCGGACATCCAAAGCACCCCGGCCGACTCCTGCTCGAAGAAACGGAAAGAATCCGAAATCCCGTTTATCCGGTGCGCAACGCTCCACTCCCCCGCACGCTTCTGCAACAGGTACAGGCCGTCATACACACCCACATACATCCTGTCGTCCGTTCCGTCAACCATACGGCAAGTCCATGCGCCACTGATCTGGCCGATTCTTTTCAACGAAAGGCCGTCCACCAGGAACATCCCCCTGTCGTGCATGCAGAAAATCCGACCGTCCGCCTTCTGAAGACTCCACACCTGACCGCTGCCATGCGGAACAGGATGAACATCCGGCCCCCCGGCGCCCATCGTCACCGGATACCTGATGTAGAACAGTCCGCGATTAGTGCCCAGATAGAGCGTCTTGCCGGACAGCACGGCGTCGTATCCCGTACCGAAAGAATAAGGATACGTATACAGGTTCGTCAACGAAGAATTCAGGCAGACGTAATCGATGCCATTGTCCAATCCCGCCCAGAGATTGCCCTGCGGGTCGAAAGCCAGCGACAGGACCGTATTGTTCTGCAAACCATTGTTCTCGTTGAAATACCTGATCTCCCGCAAAGAACGATCGATAAGCACGACACCCCTGTGCACCGTACCCAGAGCGATTAAATCCTCACCGGCAGCCACACAGAACACCTCGTTCTCGGAAAGGAACTGCTCGATTCCCGTCTTCAAGGGGACGCACTTCTCACCGTCGCAGTGAAACAGACCATCGTAAGCCGTGACGACGATCACCCCGCCGCCAGCATGGGGAATGACGCCGCGTATCCTCTTGGTCATCAACGGCTCGCTACCCCGCAAAGGAAAGAACGTATGACCGACCAACACCTTCACCCCATTGTCCGTACCCACGTAGAGTATACCCCTTACCATGTCCGAACAGTCAATCTTACAGCCCGCATCTATCGTGGTGAACTTGCCGTTCAGATACTTGATGACACGGTTATCCCCCTGGAAAAACAAAATGTTATCCGCCTCATGGATACCCCAGACATTTCCTATGGCCCGCTCTTCCTCCGATATCGAATCGGAAAGACAATTATAGACCAACCGGCCATTCCCGCCCGGCTCGAAATACCCGAACTCGGCAATCCCTCCCGCATAGATACGCTTCTGGACGCCGGACGGCAAAACAGAACGCACGTCCGAACCGTTGTTCAACGGAAAGACCGTCCAGCTATTGCCGTCGTACTGCAACATGCCGTTCTGATTGGCAAAATAAGCCCAGCCTTCCCCATAGGAACTTATTTGCCAAGTCTGGGAACCTTTGCCGTACAGACCCTTATTATAATGTATAATAAAGTTAGTCCAACCGGCGGATACGTTCAAAGCGGGAAGAAGAATCAGTATGAACGGAAATATAACGCGAAAGTTCTTGTTTACATGCATGGGTATAAGTGTTTTTGGCAGAATGTCGTGAAGCGCTGTGTTCCGTCCGGGCTTCCGGGTGGGTAACAGTAAGATGTATCCGAATAGAAGATAAAGGACCGGGAATATAGCCCGGCCCTCTTTGTTTCAGGCTGACCGGGTTGATTTATTTCCGGTAATAAGCCAGTGCGTCCCTGTCGAACTTGCGGATGAAGTTCGTGTGCTTTTCAACTTCCGCTTCCGCGTAGCGGACATACACCTGCGCGGAAACGCCGAACAATTCGCCGTTTACCGTAGCATCCCTGAGAAGCAGGTGTCCCATGATGGTATCGGCCGCCATCTCAACAAGACGACGGGCGAAGAAGTCAAGCAACTCCTGATCCTTCTCTTCCGTGATCTGCTCTACGGCGGCGGCGTATTTGCCCGCCATCTCCCTGAGACGGCTTTTCAGACCCTCCAGCTCGGGAGCGACTTCCATGGCTTCATATTCACGTATGCGGTTCAGGTATGCGCCGGTGGTCACATAACGGATGGCCGCCACGACCTGTAACTGCGTGGTGCCTTCGTAGATTGACGTGATACGCGCATCGCGGTAGATGCGTTCGCAGGCGTAATCTTTCATGAAACCGGAACCGCCGTGAACCTGAATACAGTCGTACGCGTTCTGGTTTGCATATTCGCTGGACAACCCCTTGGCCAACGGCGTGAAGCTGTCGGCCAGCTTGGCGAATGTTTTCTGCTCCGTCCTTTCTTCGGGAGTCAACTTGCGCTCTTTGGCGATGTCATCGAGCGCTTTGTAGATGTCCACAAAACGGGTCGTTTCGTAAAGCAGGGCGCGGGAGGCATCCAGCTTGGCCTTCATCAACGAAAGCATGTCGGCGACAGCCGGAAATTCAATGATAGCCCGGCCGAATTGCTTGCGGTCTTTGGCGTAGGCGAAGGCTTCATTGCAAGCCGCCTGCGACAGCCCGACCGACTGTGCGGCGATACCCAGACGGGCGCCGTTCATCAGCGCCATGACATATTTGATCAGTCCGAGCTTGCGGTCGCCGCAAAGTTCGGCCTTCGCATTCCTGTAGACCAACTCGCACGTAGGCGATCCCTTGATGCCCAACTTGTTCTCGATGCGGCGGACGGTAACGCCGCCGTTCCGCTTGTCGTAAATGAACATGGAGAGCCCCCGGCCGTCGCGCGTGCCTTCTTCGGAACGGGCAAGCACGAGGTGGATGTCCGCATCGCCGTTGGTGATGAAGCGTTTCACGCCGTTCAGGTACCAGCACCGGTCTTCCTCGCTGTACGTGGCTTTCAGCATGACCGCCTGCAAGTCCGAACCGGCATCGGGCTCCGTCAAGTCCATCGACATGGTTTCGCCGGCGCATACGCGGGTGATGTAACGCTGCTTCTGGTCTTCGTCTGCAAATTCGTAAATCGTTTCCGCACAGTCCTGAAGCCCCCAGAGGTTTTCAAATCCGGCGTCGGCGCTGCTCACCATGTCGGCCGCCATCAGATAAGGTATGTTCGGGAAGTTCAGGCCGCCATATCGGCGGGGCATGGCCATGCCCATCAGGCCGGCTTTGGTGGTAGCGTCCAGGTTCTGTATCGTTCCGGAAGCATACGTCACACGGCCGTTAGCCACCGTCGGCCCTTCATGGTCAACGCCTTCGGCATTGGGGGCGATGGTTTCGGCGCAGATCTCTCCGACGATTTCCAGTACTTTGTCGTAACTGTCTATGGCATCTTCAAAGTCTACCGGGGCGTAATCAAAGGTATCTTTATCGGCATAGTTGCGCTCTTTAAGCTCAACAATTCTCTTCATCAGCGGATGATGGAGGTAATGCCTCAGTTCGGGGGTGTCTGAATAAAAATTTGCCATTGTTCGGTTATTTGGAATTTCGTTTATAGAATTTGATCATCTTCGGAACAACCTCTTCGATGGTTCCGTTGATGACATAATCGGCTATCGTATTGATTGGCGCATCGGCGTCGTTGTTGATGGAGATGATCATCGAGCTTTCCTGCATACCTGCGATGTGCTGGATCTGTCCTGAGATACCGCAGGCGATATAGAGCTTGGGACGTACGGTGACGCCGGTCTGTCCGATCTGGCGGTCGTGGTCGGCGAAGCCTGCGTCGACGGCTGCACGGCTCGCCCCGACTTCCGCATTCAGAACCTTGGCCAGGTCGAACAGCAAATTGAAATTGTCTTTGGACCCTACGCCATAGCCGCCGGAAACGATGATCGGAGCGCCCTTCAGGTTATGCTTAGCCTTTTCAACATGGCGTTCTATCACTTTCACGATGAAATCCGTGTCGGTCACATATTCTTTCACCTCATGTCTGACGACCTCTCCTTTATGGTCAGGAGAAAGGATTTCCTTCTTCATCACCCCTTCGCGTACGGTTGCCATCTGCGGACGATGCTCAGGATTGACGATCGTTGCCACGATGTTGCCGCCAAACGCCGGACGGATCTGATAGAGCAGGTCTTTGTAGATGACTCCCGCTTTCCTATCTTCGTGATCGCCGATTTCCAGAGCCGTACAGTCGGCCGTCAGGCCGCTGTGTAGCGCCGAAGAAACGCGCGGGCCTAAGTCGCGCCCGATAACGGTGGCCCCCATCAGGCATATCTGGGGTTGCTCTTCTTTGAAGAGTTTAACGAGCACGGACGTATGCGGAAGCGACGTATAGGGGTAAAGTCCCTTCCCATCGAAAACATGGAGCTTGTCTACTCCGTAAGGAAGCACCTGCTTTTCGATGCCGGCCAGGTTCGTACCGACAACAACGGCTTCGAGCCGGCATTTCAACCGGTTGGCTAACGAACGGCCTTTCGTAAGAAGCTCGAGGCTGACATCGACTACGGCGCCTTCCTCTATCTCGCAATATACAAATAAGTTATTCATAATTCTTTCAGCTTCTTAATCAGCCAATCGTATGGTTAGCCAACAGTTCAACAATCAGGTCTTCTATATCACGGTCGCCGGCGTCGAGCGTTTTGTTTTCTTTTGCCTGAAACACAATGTTCTGGATGGTCTTCACTTTGGTCGGCGAACCGGAAAGCCCGCACTGTTCGACATCTCCGTTCACATCGTTCACGCTCCATTCCGCCAGGTTCAGATAATCGTATCTGTCGTAGAGGTTGGTGTAGTCCAGGTCGCCTTGCTGTTTCTCGGTAACGGTCTTGGCGTGTTTGTACTTCATGACCCGCCTGGCATTGCGCGGACGGCACGCCGCCGCCGACCCGTTCACCGTCAGCACGATAGGCAACGGGGCTTCTACCGTTTCGATGCCTCCGTCGATGTGGCGTTTCACGGTAATACGTCCGTTTCCCACCTTAAGGATATCTTCGGTGTAAGTGATTTGTGTCAATCCGAGCTTTTCCGCAACCTGAGGGCCTACCTGTGCAGTATCGCCGTCAATGGCCTGACGGCCGCCGATGATGATATCGTAGTCGCCGATCTTCCTGATTGCCGTGGCCAATGCGTAGGACGTGGCCAGCGTATCCGCTCCGGCAAAGGCGCGGTCGGTCAGCAAATAGCCGTTATCGGCGCCGCGGTAAAGTCCTTCACGAATAATATCGGCGGCACGTCCCGGCCCCATGGTCAGCATGGTGATCGTCGAGCCCGGATGGGCGTCCTTCAATCGAAGCGCTTGCTCGAGAGCGTTCAAGTCTTCGGGGTTGAAGATCGCGGGGAGAGCTGCACGGTTAACCGTTCCGTCAGCCTTCATGGCATCTTTCCCGACATTGCGCGTGTCGGGAACTTGTTTTGCCAATACAACAATTTTCAAACTCATGTTCTTTAACTATTTGGTATTAGTGTGTTTCATAGCCTTATTGGCTATCAATCTGCAAATTTAAACAAACGCTTCATTCTGCAAAACATAAAGAGTAAAAAATGTCGGGTTGAACATAGGGACACGCGGGGGGGGTAATTCGTTTAAGAAGACGAGAGGCGCACGGAGGCTTCGCTTATATAAATGAACTGGCTCACCGGTAAACCCCGGTGTTTATGCTTTAAATCTCCGGTAAACATCCAACGTCTTTTCACAGGCAGTACACGCGGGCGTACTGCCTATACGGGTATGCCCCTGCGGGGGCTTTTTAACGCATAAAAAAACAGGGGATGGAAGAATCTGCGTCAATCCGCATTAATCCGCATTTCAAATCGTCAATCGTCTAATCGTAAATAGCCGCAGGCGTCCATGGCCGCCGCTTCGGCGCATCGTTCGCCGTCTATGCCTGCGGAGACGATTCCTCCTGCATATCCGGCGCCTTCGCCGCAGGGGAATAATCCTTTCAGGGTGATGTGTTGCAGCGTTTCCC
>JAIRNG010000052.1 GCA_031258135.1 Mediterranea sp. (in: CFB group bacteria) | reverse complement strand
GATACAACTACTTGCGTTGTTTCAATTCGGAATCAAGCATATAAAGTCCGCCTGTGGTACCAACAATTTTAAGTTTTTTAATCAGGCTGCGAACTGTGGCTTCTTCTTCGATCTGTTCGTTTACGAACCAGCTCAGGAAATCTTCCGTTGCTTTATCTTTTTCTTCGACAGCCACTTCAACCAACGCATTGATCATTTGCGAAACGCGTTTCTCGTGTTCAAACGTATGTTCGAACACTTCCAATGGGTTACCCCAACCGGTTGGTACAACATCCAATTTATCGATCAGGACGGTACCTTCACGTACAATCAGATAATCTGCCAATCTACAGGCATGTTCCATCTCTTCTTCATACTGTTTTTTCATCCAGCTGGCAAATCCTTCAAATCCTTCTTTCGCAAAGAAGTAAGACATAGAAAGATACAGATTGGCCGACCACATTTCAGCATTAATTTGCTTGTTAATCACATCTTGAAGTTTCTTAGAAATCATAGTAGTATGGTTTTTTAGTTAATAAAATGTCTTCGTTATACCAGTTCATCCAGGGTATAGGCCTTCGGAATTTCGCGGCAATTATAACCCGAAGCCATAATCTCGCCGTAAGCTCCTGCCGAACGAAGCGCAATCAGGTCGCCCCGGTGAACTTTGTTCAGGTCAATAGCCTTGCCGAATACGTCGGACGATTCACAGATAGGGCCTACGACATCATACGCTTCAACCGGCTCTTCGGAAGTTATGTTCTCCATTTTGTGATAGGCCTGATACAAAGCCGGACGGATCAGGTCGGTCATGCCCGCATCGAGAATCGCAAATTGTTTATTGGCGCCCTGTTTCACATACAACACTTTACTGATGAGGCTACCGCACTGGCCTGTAACGGCGCGTCCCAGTTCAAAATGCGCTGACTGCTCCGGCCGCAGTTTGAGATGCTGCGCATACGTAGCAAAATATGCGGCAAAGTCGGGAACAGGCTGACGGTTAGGATGTGCATAGTCAATACCTAATCCGCCGCCTACATTGATATGCTCCACAATGATCTGACGGGCATATAGTTTTTCCTGCAGCTCATTCACACGATTACACAATGCTACAAAATCGCCCATATCCAGGATCTGCGAACCGATATGGAAATGAAGCCCGATAAACTTAACGTTCCGCATGGCCAATGCCGTATCAATCACCTGATCCATATCTGCCATACTGATGCCGAATTTGTTCTCAGCCAAGCCGGTAGTAATGTTCTTATGGGTATGCGCACCCACATTCGGGTTAATACGGAACGCTACGTTAGCGATCTTACCTTTAGCGGTAGCCAACTCATTAATCACTTCCAATTCGGGAACAGATTCCACATTGAAGCAGAAAATACCATAATCCAATCCCAGATTGATTTCCCAATCGGCCTTACCGACACCTGCAAATACGACCTTATCAGCCGGAATACCCGCTTTGATAGCGGCGCGGATTTCGCCGCCACTCACACAGTCGGCGCCAAGCCCGCTTTCACAGATGATGGTCAATACTTTGGGATTCGCATTGGCCTTTACGGCATAGTGCACGCTAAACTTTTCGTATTTGGCTACCTCTTTATTGATTACGGCCAGCGTATCACGCAGCACCTTGGTGTCGTAGTAATAAAACGGCGTTTCTAACTCACGGAATCTATGGATCGGAAATATACCTTTCATTATGATTAAATTGAGAATTGAGAATTGAAAAACGTTCAATTTAGTTAAACAGTACGTTGCTTAATGATTGAAGCGCCGCTTTCTTATCACATTCACGGATGAGGAAAGAAATGTTATAGTTGCTACCGCCATAAGAGATCATACGAACCGGTATATCCCTCATAGCCTGAATAGCTTTAGCTTCAAAACCGACATTTTCCCATTCCAGGTCACCTACTACGCAAACAATACACATATTAGAGTCTATGGTTACTGTTCCGTATTTTTTCAGATCATCCAGAATTTCATTCAAGTGGCGGGCATTATCAATCGATACGGATACCCCTACTTCAGAAGTACAGATCATATCGATTGAAGTCTGATAACTTTCGAATATCTCGAATACCTTGCGCAGGAAACCATGCGCCAACAACATGCGACTGGATTTGATTTTGATAGCTGTGATGTTGTCTTTTGCAGCTACCGCTTTGATCTTATTTTTTTCCGTATCATTCGATATCATCGTTCCCGAAGCCGCCGGATCCATTGTATTCAGCAAGCGAACAGGAATATTCGCATATTTAGCGGGTTGAATACAGGTAGGGTGCAGGATCTTGGCGCCGAAATAGGCCAACTCGGCGGCTTCTTCAAAATGTAACTGACGAACAGGGGCGGTCTTGTCAACAATACGCGGGTCGTTATTGTGCATACCGTCGATGTCTGTCCATATCTGGATTTCAGAAGCATTTACCGCAGTACCGATCAATGAAGCAGTATAGTCGCTTCCCCCACGTTGCAGATTATCAATCTCGCCGTACGCATTACGGCAGATAAAACCTTGCGTGATATAGATCTCCGCATCCGGAAAAAGTTCGAGTTGTACTTGTATCTTATCCTTTATATATATAGGATCGGGTTCCGCATTCTTATCCGTACGCATAAATTCCAACGCAGGAAGCAACACGGATTCTATGCCGCACTCTTGCAGGTAGTAGTTTATCATGGCGGTAGAGATCAACTCACCCTGCGCCAATACTACTTTTTCTTCAAACAAAGTAAAGAGGTCTTTGGTGAACGTGCGGATATAATCGAAATGAGATTTAACGATTTCAAGTCCTTTCTGTTTATATTCAACGGTAGTATAAAGTTCATTAACGTGCTGTTTATACTTAGCCTCCAGTTTATTGATGATTTCATTGGCGCCATCCGGATTCTTTTTGTACAGGTAATCCGAAATTTCCACCAAAGTATTTGTTGTTCCGGACATTGCCGAAAACACAACGATCTTCCTTTCACCATCGGTAATTAATTTGGCTGCTTCTTTTATTCTTTGTGCAGAACCAACAGAAGTTCCTCCAAACTTTAGTACTTTCATTTTCGATACTGTGTTAAATTGTTATTCAAAACCTACTTTTCTGCAAACTCATGGGTTACATCTGTAATCTGATGGCCGTCGCAACGATATACGATTCCCGGAAACTCTTCCAGCAAACGTATATTATGTGTGGTCATAATGATAGCTGAACCTAACCGGCAAATGGAATGCAACAATTCTACTATGGCTCTACCGGTCTCTACATCAAGGTTTCCGGTAGGCTCATCTGCCAGAATGATCTCGGGTGAATTCAGTATGGCGCGTGCAATAACAATACGCTGCTGTTCTCCACCGGACAATTCATTCGGCATTTTATATCCTTTATTCTCCATGTCTACTTGCAGGAGTACTTCTTCAATACGGCTTTTGATTTGCAGTTTATTCTTCCAGCCGGTAGCCCGAAGGACGAACTCCAGATTATCGTAAACAGTACGGTCTATCAATAACTGGAAGTCCTGGAAGACAATGCCTAACTTACGTCTTAATTGCGGGATCTTCTTGCGTTTGATATGACTCAGATCGTAACCCAAGACCCGCGCATCGCCGTCTTTTATGTCCAACTCGCCATAAATGGTCTTTAACAGGCTGGTTTTACCTGCCCCAACCTTACCGATCAGGTATACAAATTCTCCTTTGTGTAATTTCAGGTTTACATCATTGAGTACACAAAGTTCCTGCTGGTGTATTTTTACGTTTGTATAGTGGATTAATGCTTCTTCCATGTGTCACTGTGCCTTTCTTTCAATTCGCGCACGAGGTTTTCTATACGATAGCCCTTGGATGTCAACAGCACAATCAGGTGATAGATCATATCGGAACCTTCGTAGATCATGCGATTATCCGTTCCGTTGATCGCCTCAATAATCATCTCCACTGCTTCTTCACCCACTTTTTGCGCCATACGGTTTATACCGGATTGAAACAAACTTGTGGTATATGACTTTTCGGGCATTTCCTCATGGCGTTTATCAATAAAATCCTGCAAGTGTTTGAGGAACATAATGTCATCCAACTCGTTCTTCTCTCCCCAACAAGTATCCGTCCCTGTATGACAAACCGGACCTGCCGGTTCTACTTTAATCAACAGCGTATCCTGGTCACAGTCTTCCTTTATGGAAACGACATTAAGAAAATTTCCACTTTCTTCGCCTTTGGTCCACAAACGGTTTTTCGTACGGCTAAAGAAAGTCGCTTTTCCTGTTTTAAGGGTCTTTTCGTACGCTTCTTTATTCATATAGCCCAACATCAGAACCTTGCAGGTAATATTATCTTGTATAATAGCCGGAACAAGTCCATTCATTTTACCAAAGTCTAAATCCATTCTGTTTTAATCTGTTTTTATGGTTGGTTATAATCTAACGGTTATACCTTGACTGCAAAGATATGATTTTAATTCGGGAATTTTAATCTCTCCAAAGTGAAAAACGCTGGCAGCCAACGCAGCATCCGCTTTTCCGAAAGTAAATGCATCACGAAAATGTTCTTCCTTTCCGGCGCCGCCGGAAGCAATGACAGGAATTGACAATCGGGTAGACAGTTTTGCCAAGGCGTCATTGGCATATCCGGTCTTCACTCCGTCATGATCCATGCTGGTGAACAAGATTTCGCCCGCCCCCCGTTCCTGAGCTTCGTATGTCCAACGCATTAATTCTTTATCGGTCTCTATGCGCCCACCATTAAGATAGCATTTCCAACCGGCAGATGTCTGTTTGGCATCTACCGCCAATACACAAACCTGGGAGCCGAAATGCTTGGCAATCTCATCGATCAGACCGGGATTACGGATAGCCGACGAATTTATAGAGACCTTATCGGCGCCGGCGTTCAACAGGCGATCGACATCGCTCAGCTCGTTAATACCCCCGCCTACGGTAAATGGTATATTGATATTAGCCGCGATACGGGTCACCAACTCTGCAAATGTTTTACGGCCTTCATGACTGGCCGTTATATCCAGAAAGACAAGTTCATCAGCACCTTGCTGACTATAAACGCGTCCCAATTCTACCGGATCGCCGGCTTGGCGAAGATTTACGAAATTTGTTCCTTTAACGGTCTGTCCATCCTTGATATCCAGACACGGAATGATTCTTTTTGCTAACATGGTTTGGAAGTTAGGAGCTATTGACTATAATCATAGAGTTCTTTCATCGTGATACGGCCTTCATAGAAAGCTTTGCCGAAGATCACTCCGGGCACACCGGCCTCATCAAGGGCGATAATGTCTGCCATGCTACTCACTCCGCCGCTTGCCATTAAGTAAAGATTGGAGTGTTGCTTCAAAATTTCTCTGTACAATTCAATGGAGGGACCTTCGAGCATTCCGTCCCGGCCAATATCGGTACAGATGACCTTTTCTATCCCTTTATGTATATAATCATTCAGAAAAGGGAAAAGTTCCACGGTTGTTTCATCTTTCCAGCCATTCACTGCAATCAGGCGATCTTTTACGTCGGCGCCTAAAATAATTTTCTTACTGCCGTAACGCTCCAGCCAACGGGTAAACAGTTCGGGATTTTTAACGGCAATACTGCCTCCGGTAACCATTTTAGCGCCGTTATTAAAAGCCAGTATCAAATCTTCGTCACTCTTTACTCCTCCGCCAAAGTCAATAATGAGGGAAGTACGCGATGCTATCTGCTCCAATGTGCGATAGTTCACAACGTGGTGGGAAGCCGCTCCGTCAAGGTCTACAACATGCAGGCGGCGAATTCCGTTAGCCTCAAATTCCAGGGCGACCTCCACGGGATTTTCATTGTATACTTTTTTACTTCCGTAATCACCTTGTGAAAGGCGTACACATTTGCCGTCGATAATATCAATAGCCGGTATCAGTTCAATCATTCAAGTTTAAATTCGAGTTATACTCTTGCTGCGGCACATTGTCGCTCAGAGTTTCAAAAAGTTTTTCAGGATACGTTCACCAACTATCCCACTCTTTTCCGGGTGGAATTGGGTTGCATAGAAGTTGTCTTTATGCAGCGCTGCGCTAAAAGGCAATATGTACTCTGTATCTGCAATCGTATATTCGTTCACCGGAACATAGTAACTATGTACAAAGTAAACAAACTCTTCACGGGAGAATCCTTCAAACAGGCCGGTCTTCGTGTTCAGAAGTGTATTCCACCCCATGTGCGGTACTTTGTCCACTTGTTTCTCGGGTATAAAGCGCTTTACCTCCGCTTCAAAAATACCCATACAGTCTGCGTTCCCTTCTTCCGAATGGCGACACATCAATTGCATACCGACACAGATACCCAGAACCGGTTGACCAAGATTCTTTATGATCTCATCCAATCCGGTTTCCCGAAGATGCTTCATCGTGGTTTCCGCCTCACCCACTCCGGGAAAAATAACTTTATCGGCAACCATCAACTCTTGCTTGTCTGCTGTAATCAGCGCTTCCACGCCAAGGCGTTTCAGTGCATAATCGACTGAGCGGATGTTACCTGCATTGTATTTTATTATTGCTATACCCATTCTTCTTCAAATTGAGAATTGAAAATTATTTGTAAATTACCAATGTAATCATGTACAAAGTTAATGCATAATTGAGATTAGATTCCCTTTCATTCTCAATTTTCAATTTAACTAAATATGACGGTTTTATTTTTGTAAGCGAGCACCTTACGTTCGATATGCTTTTGTACGGCTCTGGACAGGACGATCTTTTCAAGGTCTTTCCCCTTATTGATCAGATCGGGAATCGAATCTTTATGTGTTATGCGAACCACATCCTGTTCAATGATAGGCCCGGTATCCAGTTCGGCTGTTACGTAGTGGCTCGTCGCTCCTATGATCTTTACCCCTCTGTCGAATGCCGCATGATAAGGCTTTGCGCCAATGAAGGCCGGCAGGAATGAGTGATGTATATTGATGATCTTATCCGGATAGGCTTTGATCATATCTTCGGAAACGATCTGCATATAACGCGCCAGTACGATGAAACTGATTCTGTATTCCTTCAACAACTCCATTTCCCTGACCTCCTGTCCGGCTTTATTTTCCTTGGTGATCGGGAAGACATGGAAAGGAATACCAAAACGTTCACCCACATGTTGCAAGTCGGGATGATTGCTGATGATCAGCGGAATTTCTACATTCCATTCCCCTGCCGTGTAGCGGGCAAGTATATCGTATATACAGTGAGACATCTTTGAAACGAAAATGGCCATTCTTGGTTTCACGTCAGAGAAGTAAAGACGGAAGTTCATCCCATACTTTTGGGCATAAAGAGTGGCAAAGTAATCTTCGATCTTTTCTTTCGGCACCAGAAAAGTTGCCAACTCCCATTCAATACGCATGAAAAAGATGTTTTCCGTATGGTCAACGTATTGGTCCAGATAAATGATGTTTCCTTTGTTTACCGTTATAAAGCCGGTAACTTCCGCCAAAATACCCGGTCTATCGGGACAGTGTAATAACAGTTTGGCTGTACTCATATTCATTTCTGATGTTATCTGTCATTAAAATTATTCTATAAGGGTGCAAAATTAACGAAATAATGCCGGCATAGAAATAATACGAATAATAAGTTTATGGAAAGCGAAAGAAATCCTTCAAAAAACCTTTTAGGCTATTGCAAATATGGAACAAATCTCTACCTTTGCATCCGCAATCACGCGAGATTGCTTTAATGAAAGAAAATATTGGTGTGGTAGTTCAGTTGGTTAGAATACCTGCCTGTCACGCAGG